>NZ_JBMPOT010000026.1:0-58387 GCF_049340425.1 Undibacterium sp. JH2W
CGTAGATCCATGATATTTACTGTTTTCCAAGTCATGTTGGCGACTCCCTTTAGGTATCTTTATGATCACCTAAAGGTGTTACCTATGTCCTGATACAGGTGTTACCCATGTCTCTGTTCTATACAGCGACGCAAGAAAGGTATGTAGCTGTCGGGCTACCCCCGACCGGCAATCTTAAATATCGTTCGCAGATGAGCACATGCAGAACTTAAAAATATCATTTCTTGAGGCCGAGTGTCGGGCTAAAAAGGCGTAGCCTAGCGAGGCCCGGCCCAACCTACGGGCCAAGACCCGGCTTGTATCCGCGAAGGGCAATCATTTTAGGCAAAGTGCGAGCTTCAACAAACGACACGGCATACCACGAACGCCACTGGATTCCTGCCTACGCAGGAATGACGCTAATTTTATTGCCGTAAAATTAGAGCTTAGCAACCAGGTCGGTAGAACAAAGCCGCAAAGCTAATTCGATTCTCATTAAATCGCAAACAAAGCTCACACCCTCCAATACTCCCCCTCCGCCCTCTCCATCAAACCATTCACAATAAACTCCCGCCGCAAGGTCGCAAAATCCGCATGAAACTGCAGCAAGAAGCTATTGATATCAGCCTCTATATAACGCCGCTCAAACTGTAATTGCTCCACCAGCCAGCGCAAGATCACCAGGCGTTTTTTACGCTGCTCAGGAATACTCACCAGACGCCCGTCCTTGACGAAAGACTTCATCACCCGCTCAGCCTCGACCTCAGTCGACTGCAAATCCAGTATGAGTTGAGAGGCATCCCAGTTCGCCTTGAAACGCTCGGTCCGACTGGTTTGTAAGCGCTGCTGCGCCAGGTTCAGCCAGCTTGTGCTGCCATAACCCTGCACCAGATCACGCCCGATAACATCCCAGAATTCAGGCGCGGCACTGACACCCAGGGCCTGCAAATAGTCGCTGGTGACGACCAGGTATTGCTTGCGATAAGGCAATAAATAGCCAGCTTCATTAACGCCCAATTGCTCCTGGGCTTCGACATAACTGGCATACCAGTGATTGAAAAAAGCCGCCATTTCGGCACCATGCCAAAAGTCCCCCATATCTTCACCAGGTTTGGCTTCGCCACCAAGCACGATGCGGGCGTGTTCCCAATTCTGGAAACCGGCATCGGCTGCGGCCAGGTTCATGCAATGCTTGAGTTGCCAGCTCTCTGGGATTTCCCACTGGCGCTGGCGGCTTAAGATCAGGGCGCGTTTACTGGCTGCAGTATTACGCGTCTCCAGCAGCTTTTGCAATAAACGTGCGCGGGTTTTGATTTCAGTAGTCAGTGCGTTCATGCTGCCGCTCCACTAAGGGTGGACTGCAGGGCGATGAGCAGTGATGGGTAGTACGACGATAACATGATGAACTCCAGTTCGCTTATCGACGACCCGCTGACGTCAAACGAAACATGGCAATTATCACATTAATATGGATGTGGATTTGCAGGGTGAGAGCCTCTTGTGCGGGCAGGCGCCCCTTACAGCACCTGTGCCGCGATTGTAGGCCACTATAAAAACAACGTCAACCATCTTTAACTTCATGAATATGGCTTGAAACCAAGCTGCTTCTCTGCTAAACCCTGATAATAAGTAAATTATTATTTGCTTTTCAAGCAATCCCCCCAGTGTGGAAGGAGATGGAGCTTTGAGTCATCATTCCTCTAAGGTAGAGCAGGGCCAGGCTTCAGACTACCGCATACTGATCGTCGACGATGCGCCACCGAATATAGGTTTGTTGTATGCCGCGTTGCAGCAGGCGGGTTACCAGATTTATGCAGCGACTTCTGGAGCCCAGGCCTTGCTGATCGCGCATGAAGTAAGGCCCAACCTGATCTTGCTGGATGTCATGATGCCAGGCATGGATGGCTTTGAGACTTGCAGGCGACTCAAGAATGAGTCTATCACCACGCAAATTCCCATCATTTTCATTACAGCAGCCAACAGCACCGAAGATATCGCCAAAGGTTTTGCGGCAGGTGCCGTCGATTATCTGAGTAAACCACTGAGGGTAGAAGAATTATTAATCAGGGTGAAAATGCATTTACAAAAGCAGCATTTCCTGATGGCACAACAAGAGCAGACAGAAAAACTCAAACTCATCGTCGACAATATGTCCGAAGCTGTCGTTTTGCTGGATGCCAAAGGGCAGATCACTTTCAGCAATCCAGCCTGCCATACTGGTCTGGGTTATACCGGCAATGAAGTTCTCGGAAAATCCATCACTGCACTACTAAGTGAGTGCCAGCCTGCCAGTCATCTGGATTTTTTTGCTGCTGGCAGTGCGCATAGCAGTAACAGTACACCTTATTGCGGCCCCAGTGAAGTCAGTGTTCAACATCGCAGTGGCAAGGCCATCAATATGGATCTGACCCTGGCCTCGGTCTTTTTACAAGAACGCCATTATGTCGGCTTGCTGAGAGACCGCCAGCCAGAATTACAGCACCAGGCTAGCTTGCGGGCAACAGATTGCGACCCCATGACCAATCTGGCCAATCTGCGCAGTTTTGAAGAAATACTGGAACAACGCTGGCAATACTGCCTCTCCAATGCCATGCCGGTCTCACTGTTACTCATACGCATCGATCAATTTGAAAATGATGATCTGCAGCCAGCGCCATCGACAGGCAATCAACTATTACAAAAAATTGCCCATAGCTTGCTGGCACTAGCCAATCGTCGCAATGGTTTGGCCGCACGTCTTGCCGAGCATGACTTTGCCTTGCTCTTACCTGGAATAAACAAGGAAGCAAGTGCATTTTTGACGCACGCGCTCAGAGATGAACTCATGCGCGTGCTCAGGGAGAATATGCCCGCTGCAAGCACAGGATACGACCAGGAAACGGGTATCAGTATTGCCTATGCCAGCCAGATACCGCAGCCTGAGCAGTCTGGTCAACAACTTCTGGCTACCGTGTCCACAGCCATGCAAACCCGGCATAGTCAGGAAAGAAACCACATCATCGCGATTGAAATGTCATTACCAAGCACATAGTCCATATTTACGGCTGAGGAGAAAATATGCCCTTAGAGGAACAGGAAAACACGGCAGAGTACCTGGACGACTCCCTTGTCATTTCCGCAGAAGAGGAAATACTCAAGCGCTCACCTCCCTGGCGCATACTCATCGTTGACGATGATCACACCACCCATACCGCCACTTGTTATTCGCTGGAAAACCAAAGCTTCCGCCAGCGCCGCTTTGAATTCATCAGCGCCTATAGTTCAGAGCAGGCATTCGTGATCTTGCGCGATACGCCTGACATTGCCCTGGTGATACTCGATATCATCATGGAGACTTCCGATGCAGGTTTGCAACTGGTCAAAAGAATTCGCAATGAATTGAATAATCACCTGGTGCGTATCGTCTTGCGCACTGGCCAGCCAGGGCTGGTGCCCGAACACCGCATCGTCATGGATTTTGATATCGACGATTACAAAAGCAAGACTGAGCTGGGTAGTGGAAAATTATTCACCATGGTGGTCTGTGCCTTGCGCGCCTATGATAATTTGTGCGAAATGATGGCGGCACAAAAAGCCCTGGGAAATTCCCTGAAAAAAATCCAGAACCTGGAAACCGCCCTGAACCAGCATGCTATCTATGTGATACTGGACCGCAGTGGCAACATCATTGCCGTCAATGACAAATTTTGTAGTATCTCAGGCTTTAGCAGCATAGCATTAATGGGCAAGACATTTGATCAGCTATGCCTGCAATCGACCACCAGCAGTGCATTGAACGACATGAGGGCGGCAATGGATAAAGGCGAAATCTGGCAAGGCACGATCGCCGGCAAGTCTAACCTGTGCAAGCCTTACTGGATGAACACCAGTGTCGTCCCTTTCATGGATCATGACAATCAGCCGCAGCAATACGTGGTCGTCGCCACCGATGTCACAGAGGCCAAGTTGGCCCAGCAAGAAGTGCTGGAATTGAATCGTGACCTGGAGCAAAGAGTCATACGTCGCACCAATGAATTGGAAATGGCCAAGCTCGCAGCTGAAAAAGCCAATGATGCCAAGTCCATCTTCCTGGCAAATATGTCGCATGAAATACGTACGCCACTGAACGCGATTTTTGGCTATGCCCAGCTCTTGAGCAAGGATGAACGCCTGCCTGCAGAGTTGACGAGCATAGTTGCACCAATAGAGAAATCAGGCGTGCATTTGCTCAATCTGATTAATGACATACTAGACCTGTCGAAAATAGAAGCGGGCCGCATGACCCTGGAGTTCGGGCAGATTGACCTGGAAAGCCTGGTCGCCGAAGTCAGCGATATCTTTGCCATGCGTTGCTCGCAAAAAGGCATACACTGGCATTGCGCGGTCAACTTTGCGCCAGAAAGCTATCTATTGGGCGATGGTGAGAAACTGCGCCAGGTCTTGCTGAATTTACTCAGTAATGCTGTCAAGTTTACCGATTGTGGTGAAGTCGTTTTGACAGTGACAGAGAGTGCCAGCGACAAGCCTGATCATACGCGACTCAGTTTCGAAGTCAGGGATACCGGCCTGGGCATACCGCTGGAACAGCAATCCCTGGTGTTTGCTCCCTTCCACCAGGCCGAACCCAATAGCAAGCGTGGTGGCACTGGCCTGGGCTTGGCCATCTCCAATCGTCAAGTCGAATTAATGGGTAGTCGTTTGCAACTGGTATCTAGTCCGGAACGCGGTTCACGGTTTTATTTTGAACTTGAATTGCTACGCATGCAAAACGCCGTGCCAGCTAGCAGCCGACCTGTCAACGGCAAACTCAGCCTCTTGCCCGGACAGGCATTGAACATCCTGGTTGTCGACGACATAGAGGAAAACCGCGATGTGCTGGCACGCATGCTGCAAAGCCTGGGAGCCACGGTCAGACAGGCCGAGAATGGTGCGCTAGCTCTGGAGAGCCTGCGGGCAGCCCCGGCCGATATTGTTTTTCTGGATATCCGCATGCCAGTCATGGATGGGATAGAAGCCATGCGCCACATACGGGCAGAATGGCCGCGACCACAACCAAAGTGCGTAGCCCTGACCGCATCAGCCCTGTTACATGAACGCGAGCATTACATGCTGGAAGGTTTTGACGATTTCATAGGGAAACCTTTTTTATTTGAGACCATTTATGCCTGTCTCAGCAAACAATTGGGCCTGCGTTTTACCAGCAAAACTGACGACATGCCTGCACTGCCAGCAAAACCTGACATGAGCAAGTTACCAGAACATTTCCGCGAGCGTTTATTAACGGCAGCCAAGACGGGCTGGGTCAGTGGACTGGAATCTGCCCTGGCTGAGCTGAAGCAATGCGGCACAGAAGAAGCAGCCATAGCCAGCCATTTAACGCATTATCTGATGCAATATGATATGGATGGTCTGGAACGCGAACTGATGACAGGATCCCAACATGTTTAAGCTAGGCAGCAATCCAGCCAGGAGCCGCGAAATGGCCTTGTTGATCGTGGACGATATGCCAGACAATATCGGTGTATTGCGTGGCATGCTATTACCGCATGGGCATCAATTATTCGTTGCCACCTCTGGCCAGGGAGCACTGAATATAGCTGCCCAAGTGTCGCTGGATTTGATCTTGCTGGATGTCATGATGCCCGGCATGGATGGTTTTGAAACTTGCCGCAGGCTAAAAGCAAATCTCCAGACCCGGGAAATCCCTATCATTTTCATCACGGCAAAAACCGACACCCAGGATATCGTCGAAGGTTTCAATCTGGGGGCAGCTGACTATATTAATAAGCCGGTACGTATGGAAGAAGCACAAGCGCGCATACAAACGCAATTGCAAATACGCAGTTACATCCTGGAGCAAAGAGAGCAGGCAGAACGCATGCGTGCCATCGTCAATAATATGGCCGAAGGCTTGCTCATCATAGAAGCAGATGGCCGCATACAATCCAGCAATCCTGCTGCAGACTATCTGTTTGGCTATGCGCCAGATCAATTGCAGGGAAATTCCATCTTTGATTTGCTCGATGCTGCCGCCAGTCAGGAATACCGCCAGTATTTCAAGCTCATTGCCAGTGATGGTTCAGGCATGCAGACACAACAGCATGGCAGTCGCGAAGTACAGATCAGACACCATGGTGGCACCATGCTCAATGTCGACTTATCCATCATGCCCATGTTTGTCAGGCAAGCACTCTTTGTCGGCTTGCTGCATGATATTACCCGCCACAAATTATCTGAGCACGCCCTGCGCAGGGAAGCCAGCATGGACGCCCTGACCAACGTGGCAAATCGCCGCCATTTTGATACTTGCCTGGAAAATGCCTGGCAAAGTGCGGTCGAGAATGAGCAAGAACTATCCCTGATTTTGCTGGATGTCGACCACTTCAAACATTATAACGACACGCTGGGGCACCAGGCTGGTGATCGCTGCCTGCAGCAAGTTGCCCAGGTATTGCGGACCGTCGCGCCACCACAGGATGCCCTGGTAGCCCGCTATGGCGGGGAAGAATTTGTGGTCCTGCTACCCGACACCAGTCTTGATGATGCCTATGCATTGGCATGCCGGATTCAAGCCGGTATGGAAGCCCGGCAATTGCCCCATCCTGCATCAACTTGTTCAGCCTGGGTCACCGTCAGCATAGGTGTCTGTAGCTTGCAGCCGCATGCTGCCATGTCTAGCGAACTCTTGTTCCTGAACGCAGATCAGGCCATGTACCATGCCAAGGAATCCGGCCGCAACCGGGTCTGTACAGAATTTGCACCTACCGAGAAAAGTGCCTGATGGGCTAGTGCAAAGCTGGCAAACCAGCCAGTGACACCCCCAGGACGATCAACACGACACCGATAAAGCGATTCAGTACCACCTGCTGCCTGAGCATGCCAGCACGCAGGCGGCTGTCTGAAAAGAACAGCGCGACCAGACTGAACCATATCCAGTGAGCAAAGGACATGAACAGGCCGTAGCCGATTTGTGCCAGCAAGCTGGTATCGATTTGCACCACTTGAGTATAAATACTGACCACAAACAAAGTGGTTTTAGGATTGAAGGCATTGGTCATGAAACCTGCACGCAAGGCTGCCAGATTATTCAATGGCTGCGCGGCCCCAGCTTCTGCACTGACAACTGCGCGGGCAAAAAAAGTCTGATAACCGATGTAGATCAGGTAAATCGCACCTATGATCTTGAGGGCGAAATAAAGACTGGGGGATTTTGCTATCAGCAAGCCCACACCCAGCATGGTGTACATGACATGCACTTGCACGCCCAACGCAATGCCACTTGCAGCAAGTAGGCCAGCACGGCGACCATACAGATAACTGTTCCTGGTGACCATGGCAAAGTCCGCCCCGGGGCTGATGACGGCCAGGATGGTGATGATGGCGACGGCAATGAGTTCTGTCATGTTTTTCTCAGGATGTAAAAAAATTAATTTATGATTATTTATCACGCATAAACAAATTCTGGAGCAAAACCTTCATCAATAAAATCGATATATACTCAAACATATCATTGAGAAAATATCACACATGTCCAAGCACTTGCCATCCCTGAATGCCATACGCGTGTTTGAAGTGGCCGCACGCCATTTGAGCCTGGTCAAGGCGGCTGAGGAACTGCATGTCACTCACGGTGCAGTCAGCCGCCAGATCAAACAGCTGGAAGAAAACCTGGGCATAGAATTGTTCGAGCGTCGCAACCGGGCCATTTTTTTAACCCGTGCCGGATTGAGCCTGCAAGGCACTTGCACCGACATCATGCGACAGCTGGAAGCTGGGTTAAATCAACTCAGGCAGATGGATGAACAGCCTCTGGTAGTCTCTTGCGAACCGACCATCGCCATGCGCTGGCTGATCCCACGCCTGGGCAAATTCAGGCAATTGCATCCAGAACTGGACATCCATTTATTTGCTGCTGGCGGGCCTGTAGATTTGCGCCATGGGCATATAGACCTGGCATTACGCCGCAATGATTTTGCCTGGGATGCAAACTACCATGTGGCTAAAGTCGCTCAGGAATTGATCGCCCCGGTCTGTGCCCCTGGCTTATTCAAACAAGGCAAGCCAGCCCTGAACCAGCAATGCCTGCTGCACACTGCGACGCGGCCAAATGCCTGGGTACAGTGGCAAAAACTCAACGGGCAAACTGCACGCGGTAAAAGCCGGGCGATCTATGAGCATTTTTACCTGAGCCTGCAGGCAGCTTGCGCTGGCCTGGGTGTCGCCATGGCATCGGCCTATATGGTGGAAGATGAAATTCGTAGCGGGCAATTGCTGGCGCCGCATGCTTTCGTGCCAGACGGCAGTGACTATGTCTTGCTTTCCGTCTCGCCTTTTGACGAAGATCAGCGCCGCCTGGCTTTTCTGCAATGGTTACAGCAGGAATTTGCAATGACGGCGCAGGCCGTCACTGGCTCAAATCAGTAAACGCTGGGTTCACCAGAGGGACGTGTTTTGAAACGTTTGTGCGCCCAAAAATATTCAGCAGGTGCTTTCAAAATTTCCTGCTCAATGAAAGCATTCATAAAGCGTGTTGCCGCTACGATATCTTCACCTGGATAATTTTTCCATGGCTCATGGAAGCTCACTTTCCAGCCTTGATAGTCAGGCAATATGGTCGCGATAACAGGAATGACTTTAGCACCGGTAGTCGCCGCTATTCTGGGCACGGCCGTTATTGTCGCAGCCGGCATACCAAAGAAAGAGACGAACTCGGCATCCTTGGCACCAAAGTCCATGTCTGGCAACATGAAGAAGGGCAAGCCTTCGCGCATGGCACGAATAATGGGCTTGACGCCTTCAGCACGGGAAAACAGTTTTACCGGCCTGAAACGCGAACGTCCCTTGCGCAGGGCTGCATCAAACACTTTGCTGCGTTGCTGGGTATAAATGGAACACAGCGATGATTCCAGCATGACTGCCACACCCGCCACATCCAGGCTGACGAAATGCGGGCACATCAATATGCTAGGGCCATCTGCCATCGCCGCCATGGGCACGGCAGGGTCTATCTGTATCAAACGCTTGAGGCGCGCTTCTGACGCCCACCAGAGTATGCCGCGCTCCAGTACGCTACGCGCATACACCTGAAAATGCCGTTTTGCCATGGCCAGGCGCTCAGCTTCGCTCAGTTGCGGCAAACATAATGATAAATTTGTCAGCGTGATATGCCTGCGCTTTTTGATCAACATGAAAAGCAAGCTGCCCACGCCCTCACCCAGACGACCCAGCACTGGCAAAGGCAGCCAGTGCAACACCCACATCAACCCCAGTACTGCCCTCATGCCTGCCCCTGGTCAAAACGGGATTCAGGGGCATCGACGCCATCCGGCTTCTTGTAGCGGTTATAACTCCAGAAATACTGTGCAGGTGAGCGGGCAATCAATTTTTCCATGCCACGGTTGATGGCCGTGGCCTGCGCCACCGGGTCTGTGCCCAATTCTTCTTCAAAAGGCACGAAGCGGATCACATAGCCACGCCCGCCGGGCAGGCGCTCGGCATAGGTCAGGATGATGGGTGCATCAGTCATGCCATGCAATTTGGCCGATAAAGTCATGGTATAGGCACGCTTGCCAAAGAATTTGGCCCAGACGCCCTCGCCTTCTTGTGGCACCTGGTCGGGCAACAAACCTATGGCCTCGCCTTTTTTGAGAGCCTTGGCCATGATGCGCACGCCAGACAGGTTGGCAGGTGCCAGCAAGAGGTTATCACGCGCCCTGGCGCCTTCTATCAAGGGCTTCAAGGCAGCTTTGCGTGGTGGCCGGTACAGGACAGTCAGACGGGTACGTACCGCTATGCTTTGGGCAACAATTTCAAAACAGCCCAGATGCGGTGTCAAAAAGATCACGCCTTTTTTGGCATCCAGTGCGGTTTGCACCAGTTCCCAGTTTTCTATGGTTGCGGTCTTTAACACCCGCTCTGGCTTGGCACACCAGATAAAGGGCAACTCCAGGATATTCTTGCCAGCCTCGCGCACAGCCTCATGCAAATGCCCAGGAAAACCGGCACGGCTGATATTCTGCTTCAGGCGGCGACGGTAAGATCCAGACAACAAATAGACGAACCAGCCCAGCGCGGCCCCAGAAAAATGCAAGACCGACAATGGAAAAATGGAAAGAAAACGAAACAAAGTGACAAGCATGACGCCGCTCAAGTATCAGTATAATAATAAGGGTATATTCGACAGACTATGCAGAACGAGCGTAAAATATCACACATTGGCTGGCTTGATTATATAAAGCTGGTCACCGCCGAGTTAACAGACAACTTGCGAGGCGGTTAATAAAACTCGCTAAAGCGTCGCAGGACTCTTCCGACTGCGGCATAATTTTTACGGTCATTTTTATATAGGAGCCTGCGATGGCTAATGATTTTCTCTTCACCTCTGAATCGGTATCCGAAGGACACCCGGACAAAGTCGCCGATCAGATTTCCGATGCAATTCTCGATGCGATCTTTGAACAGGATCCACGTTCCCGTGTTGCCGCTGAAACCCTGACCAATACTGGTCTGGTGGTACTGGCTGGTGAAATCACCACCAATGCCCATGTTGATTACATACAGGTAGCACGCGACACTATCAAGCGTATCGGTTACGACAATACTGAATATGGTATTGATTATAAAGGTTGCGCGGTTCTGGTTGCGTATGACAAGCAATCCAATGATATCGCCCAGGGCGTAGACCAGGCATCTGACGATCACCTCAACACCGGTGCTGGTGACCAGGGCCTGATGTTTGGTTATGCCTGCGATGAAACACCAGAACTCATGCCTGCGCCGATTTACTATGCGCACCGTCTGGTAGAACGCCAGGCTCAATTGCGCAAGGATGGCCGCCTGCCTTTCCTGCGCCCTGATGCCAAGAGCCAGGTCACCATGCGTTATGTCGATGGCAAGCCGCACAGTATCGATACTGTCGTGCTGTCCACCCAGCATCACCCAGACCAGAGCGAAACCCCGACCAAGATGAAACAGTCTTTCATTGACGCTGTCATTGAAGAAATCATCAAGCCAGTCTTGCCTAAAGAATGGTTGCTGGATACCAAATTCCTGATCAACCCGACTGGCCGTTTCGTCATTGGCGGCCCGCAAGGTGATTGTGGCCTGACTGGTCGCAAGATCATTGTCGATACCTACGGTGGTGCCTGCCCTCATGGCGGTGGCGCTTTCTCCGGTAAAGATCCTACCAAGGTTGACCGTTCTGCTGCCTATGCTGCCCGTTATGTCGCCAAGAATATCGTCGCTGCCGGCATCGCCCGCCAGTGCCAGATCCAGGTTGCTTACGCGATCGGCGTAGCTCGCCCTATGAACGTGACTGTCTACACTGAAGGCACAGGCCTCATCCCTGATGACCAGATCGCCGCATTGGTGAACGAGCATTTTGACCTGCGTCCAAAAGGCATCATCCAGATGCTGGACTTGCTGCGCCCTATCTATTCCAAAACAGCCGCTTACGGCCACTTTGGTCGTGAAGAGCCAGAATTCACCTGGGAACGTACTGATAAGGCAGCAATTTTGCGTGCCGCTGCCGGGTTGTAATTAGTCGTCTTGATTTTTGTAATAATGCTTGTAACAAGCAATTTGTAGCACTGGGAGTAGAAGCGAGAATGCCAGTTAGTATTTTTAGAAGTAAGTTCTGTGCATCTCGCTGCAAAAAACTCAGTGCTTTGTTTGCGGTGGCTGGCCTGTTAGCCATGCCATCTGCAAACAGCCTGTCTGCTCCGCCTGCATCCCCATCTGCATCACCTGCGCCACCTGTTCCAGCCAAGCCAACGGTAAAACCAAAAACCATCAGCGACTGGTGTACACCCCTGGTTGCGCGTCTGCCCAAAGTCAGCCTGGCTGACTGCAATAGCAGCAAGCTCAGCCCCACTGGGGCCAATTCACTCAATGGTTTCCCGGTATTGTTCCGCGATATCAAGGCCGATGCCAAACATCCGCAAGCCATACGTGTACTGCTGCTGGGTGGCATACACGGTGATGAGCAAACCGCTTCCTCCATCGTTTTCAAATGGATGGATGCCATGCAAAAAAGCCCGCTGGAATTCAATTGGCGCATCGCCCCGGTAGTGAACCCAGATGGCTTGCTGGCACCCAAGCCACGCCGCATGAATGCCCGAGGCATAGACCTGAACCGCAACTTCCCCACACCCAACTGGCAAAAAGAAGCGCCCAGTTACTGGGCACGGGTGACCCGGAGCGACCCGCGTCGCTATCCAGGCAAAGCACCTATCTCAGAACCGGAAAGCCGCTGGGTGTATGAAACCATAGAAAAATACAAGCCCGATGTCATCATCTCTGTCCACGCCCCTTTTGGCGTACTCGACTTTGATGGCCCGACCACGCCACCTAACCGCTTTGGCCGCCTGATCTATAATCGCGTCGGCGTTTATCCCGGTTCACTCGGCAACTATAGTGGCATACACAAAGATATCCCTGTCGTCACCATAGAATTACCCAACGCCACACAAATGCCGCCGGACGCTGAAGTACAGCGCATCTGGCAAGACATGCAGACATGGATACGGCAAAACGTGGCGGCACCGCTCAAGACTGCGCGTAACTGATATTGAGCCCCTCAGGCACTGAATTCTTTGCTACTCTGGTCTATATGACGCAGCTTGGCGGCGTAGTAATCTCTGGCGCACAAAAAAATGATTGCCAAATGAAGCGCAATGAAAACCTGGGCATACAGTATTGATGCAGGTCTGTCGTGGAACTGGAACAGCCCCTGGCCATTGTAGGCATCTGCAAAATAATCCTCGCTCACACCCACCGCGTAATTGAAAATAAAATGGAAAATAATCGCAAATAGCAAAGAGCGATATTTGATCGTCACTGCTGCCATTGCTATCGCAAACGTGAAATAGCCCACGTACAACCAAGCTGGTTTATCTGCTGAATAATGGGCGAGAGAAAACAGCGCAGCAGCTATCAAGACTGCAATTTCCAGCCTTAGATATCTCCTTAAGCCTGCCAGCAAATAACCACGAAAAAAAACCTCTTCCAAAGCAGCAGCCCCAAAAGTCAGGAGCAGGGATTGATAATGCAGGTCAGAGATCTCCGCATGAAAAGAGATGGCATTGTCCCAGTAAAGCACTAGGACAATTGCTGCAAACAATAGTACTGGGAAAACCAACTCTTGCCAGCGCAAACCTTTCTCAGCATTTCTAAAAACCGGATAAGCATTGGCCTCAAGATAGAGTTTTTTTTCACCAGCAACATAGTAGCTGACAAAAGAAAAACTGAGCGCTACCAAGCCGAATGCATTCATCCAATCTTGATCCAACTTAGACAATGCTGCAATCATGCCCAGCACGATTAACAGGGAAAAAGATAGAAATAAATTGCTGCAGAAATGACGTATCAGTATCTTCATTTTGTCTTCAGTTCAAATATTCAGGCGAGCTTCAGACTCGTCGCGTCTTCCTTCGCTACTGCCGCCCGCAATTCCATCACGCCCCCATCCTGCAAGGACACTACGCGCTCTGCTGCATTAATGGTCTCCGGCCTGTGCGCCACCATGATACGTGTCAGTTGCAAGTTCCCCAGTGCCTGGTTGACCTTGTTTTCATTATTCACATCCAGATGGCTAGTGGCTTCATCCAGCGCCAGTACCTTGGGTTGCTTGTACAAGGCGCGCGCCAGCAAGACACGCTGCTTTTGCCCGCCAGACAGGCTGCTGCCCATGTCGCCTACCAGGGTTTGATAACCCATGGGCATCTTGCTGATTTCTTCATGGATGGCAGCCAGCTTGGCACATTCTTCAACTCTGGCTGGATCGCAATGGCTGTCGAAGAAAGCAATATTGTCCATGATGGAGCCTGCCAATAAAACATCTTCCTGCATGACCGTGCCCACCAGTTGACGGTAAGTCTTGATGCCCAACTGGGTGATGGGGATATTGTCAATCAGCACTTCACCTTCCGTCGGTTTCAACAAACCCAGGATGATTTTGCACAAAGTAGTCTTACCACAACCGCTGGGGCCAACCAGGGCAATACTCTGCCCTGCCGGTATCGTCAGATTGATATCCTTGAGCACCCAGGGCTCACCCTCGGCATAACGGAACTTGATATTCTTGAGCGTAATGACAGGCTCGATACGCGAGATATCAGTTTCGATAGCAGTTTCTGCTTCTGCCTCTTCCAGAACGATATCAGCCAGCCTTTCACTATGCACGCTCAGCATGCGGTAACTGATGAAGACATCGATGAGGCTGGAAATGCGGCCAGTGAAAGTGCCTGAATAACTGGAGAATGCCATCAGCATACCTACCGTCAAACTGTTTTGCATGACTTGCCCGGCACCGATATAAAACAGCGCCAAACCCTGTATGCCAAAGATCAGGGTATTGCTGAGCTTGAAGAGGATGGAGAGTTTTTGCGTCTTGATATCGCGGTTCTGTACATCGATCTTCAGGTTTTGCCAGCGCGACAGGCGCTCGGTTTCGCGGCCAAACAGCTTCAAGGGCGTGACAGCCCGCATGGTTTCCAGGAAGTGGGAACTCTCTTTGGAAGACAGTATCAAGCGCTCTTGTGAAGCTTCGCGGAATGGCTGGTAAAAAGCCCAGCGCAAACCCGCATACAAGGCCACTGCCGCCAACACCAGCATACTCAACTTCAGGCTATACACCAGCATCATGACCAGGGACAGAACGGCCATCAAACCATCCAGTGCACTCTCCACAAACATGCTGGTCAGGGTGCTTTGAATTGCACCAATCGAACCAAAGCGTGACACCACATCACCGAGATGACGCTTTTCAAAATAAGAAACCGGCAAACGCACCAGATGGGCAAACACCCGGGCCGACCATTGCAGGCTGATATCCATACTCCAGCGCATCAAAAACCAGCTACGCGCCAGACCTATGGCATTCTGGGTAATCATCAACAGTGCAAAACCAAACACCAATACCACTAGCAATTCTCTATCGCCACTGACGATGACTTCATCAATGACGAACTGATTGAACAAGGGTGCGCATATCGCAAATATCTCCAGCGCCAGGGCCAATGCCAACACCTTGACGATGGCTGAACGCAGGCCAACAATATGACCAGTCAGGTCACGCAGGGCGACTTGTTTTTTTTCATCCCTGGGTTTAAATGAGGGGCTGGGTGCCAGCTCCAAAGCTACGCCAGTGAAATGGCTGGACGCTTCTTCTACAGGCATACGCCTTTCACCGACTGCAGGGTCCAGCAATACCAGAGTGACTTTGCCACGCCAGTCCTTGCGTACAGCTTTGAGTACGACAAAGTGATTCAAATTCCAGTGCAGTATGCAGGGTAAAGCCAGTTGATCCAATTCATCCAATTCCAGCCGCAAGGGGCGACTGTTCAATTGCATGGCAGACGCATGACGCATCAACTGCGCCATGGTTGCCCCTTTGAGGCTGATGGAAAATTGCCTGCGCAGATCGGCCAGATCAGTGTGATAGCCGAAATGGCTGGCGATCATGGCCAGGCAGGCCAGACCACATTCGCTGGATTCGGTTTGGAGGAGAGGTCTCATCAATCTTGGAAATAGCGTTTAGCAATAAGAATAACGAACATTGTTGACGCTAAGATGCAAGCGACAGTGCCAGTGATTCATCCAATGTATGCGATTACCTCCAAAGCTATATGCGCTCGCGTATATCAGAAGCTGTTGCAAATTAACCTGACCTTACGCGTCCCGAATATAAGCTGGCTCTAAATCCAAAACACTGTCTGCATCAACGACACAGAGTCGGGAATACTGGATTATCTTAATTTCTCAACAGCCCCTAAATACCGCCATCAGAATACAACTTTGCCATGACTTTACTCATCAATCTTTTCGCTGACTTGCATAAATATTCTATTGGCTGGCGACAGTATTTTTACTGCATTCTCTTGAGTTTTCAAAATAGAAAAATTCTGTATGTCATCACGTACTTTAAAAAATAACTGCCAGTTGCCAGTAGCAATATAGGGGGTCAATTTGACAGCAGTTTCTTCGTTATCAGCACTTATTTTTTTGTATGCCCTGCTGAGACTCTCTTTTGCCAGCGTCAACTCATTTTCATTGACAGGAGTTTCATTTATTTTTTCCACCGTATTGAGCAGCGAAGTTTTAATAACCGGCAAATTTTTTTGTTCGCCATATTCCATCACAGGTTCTATCATCAAAATTCCATTTGATAGCAAGCCTGTAAAATATACATTTTTTGTTTGCCCAGATTTTTTCTGCTCGGGCTGATCATTTAAAGGAATCAACTTACTTTTTTGAAGTATGTGTGCAAGTAAGGGGACTGCCGCGAAATTCTGGTCACTTAGCCCCATCGTGCGATATGCCAGTAACAAAATTGGCTTACTGCGTTTCTTTACAATCTCTTGGTTATAAGGAAAATTCGTGGAAGAAATTTTTGGTTCGTCAAGGCTTTTTAAGGGAACTCTTTTGGATATATTGCAAAAATTCTTTTGTACTAACTCCATGACCAGTTGTGCTTCAAGCTTACTACCAACAACTAGCGTAGCCCTTTGAGGTAGATAAAACTCTTCCCAAAATTTTTGCAATTTATTCAAACTGATGTGTGTCAAAGAATTTCCAGGAGTTTGCTCTGTTTTTCCGGCAACCAAAGTTAAGGCTTTATGCCTGAGGAATTTCTGTGCATTCCGCTCAGTAGCATCACGCTCATCAATAACTTCTGCTACAACTCCAGAAACATCGTCATTTGAATAAGTAAAAGACGACATGCGTTCAGCTTCAATGGCAAAAAGCCAGTTTAGTTTTTCTTCTGTAGATAAAACTAAAGTCTTATAAGAGGTATAGTCCTGAGCTGTATTACCAACACGGCGTAAATTATTTTTCTTGATTTCTTCCGGCCAGTCGGGATGCAAAGCTGTAGATCGTGCAACCAATAAATGCTCCAAAGTATGAGCTGTTTCAATATTATTGTCAGTCTCGTTCTTTAGACCTACCCGATACACCATGTTAACAGTGGCATTCACGGCATCAGATTTCGGTAAAATTAATATTTGCAGTCCATTACTTAATTTGTATTCACGAATTCCCTCCGACTCCGTAATAAATGTTGCACATGTCGATGTAATATCTGGCATTGCTGCATGCTCAGCCCCAATTACTGTGTTGTGCAAAAAAAATAAAGACAAGGCAGTAACAACATGCGAGACTTGATTCATTTTTTACTTATCGTGAGATGGATAAAAAAGTAGCACCACTATAAAAGCGGTGCTACGTGACTTGAACTAATTAGGTTTAATTAGACGCCGCCGCCTGAGCCATTGGCAGCCCAGATTTCTCTTTTGTCATAGTCGTGTTTTTCATCATCAGTCATCCCTTTTTCTGTAATCTCAACTGTCTGAATAGGTTCATCTGGCTCAAGATCGCCACCAGCCACAACCAATAATTCTTCATTTGTAATCAAGCGCATTTTGTGTTATTCCTATACGTGGTTAAGTTGAATCATGCTTCATGGCATGGTTTTACTGCTCCGTTCCAGGTCTCGTACACCTTGAACGGTTTTTTCGGGCTGGGTCCGTCGGGTTTTCCTGACAGATCCAGCATCGAATTCTAGAATTTCTTGCTGCTGACAAAGAACATTTCAAGTCATTGCCAGCACTGGCTCCAATACCCATTCCCAGATTTTTCTACTGTCTTGCAGTACATCGGCTTCCAGCGTCATACCTGGTTTGAGAGCTTGTGGCTGCCCATAGGCATTGATGCTTTGCTCATGCAATCTGACTTTGATACGGTACAGAGCTTCATTACTGTTGAAGCCATTAATGGCTTGCTGGGCATTGCTCAGAATCGTGGTTGCCAGATTCTGCGGCAGCTCAGATGGTGCAAACGGGGTACGACTGACATCGACTACCGTTGCCTTGTGCAAACCGAACTTCTGATAAGGAAAGGCGGCGTAGCGTATCAACACTTCTTGCCCTGGCTGAATGAAGCCTGCTGTGCGGCTGGGGGCATATAAATGTGCCTCCAGTGAATTAGTGTCGACCGCTTTGGCGTCAACAGGAATCAGACTGGCCAGCACTTGTCCTGCATTGATGGCTTGGCCCGGCTGGTTGGTCAGGGCGCTGACGATGCCTGCTTGCGTTGCGATAATTTGCAAAGCCTGGCGGTTGGCATTTTCTGCCGCTTCTTGTTTAAGGCTGGCCTTGGCTCTTTCTATTTGGCTCAAGTCAGTGGCCAAGGTATTCAATAAGCTATCGAGTTCTGATTGCAGTGCGATCTGGTTAGCCTGCAACTGGGTTTTGTTACGTTGCAAGGTACTCAAGCGGGTGCTGATGTCGAGCAGGTCTTCCTGCTTTTGCTGAGTCTGGGCGGCAGAGACATAGCCATTGCTTTGCAGGGTTTCATACTTGGCGACGCTTTGTTGTGCCAGTTGCTGACGGCGCTGGGCCAGCAACAGTTCTTGTTCCAGCTGGGTATGTTCCTGGGCCAGATTCGCTAATCTTTGTTGCAAGGCCTGCTTTTTTTCCTGGTACTGGCTTTGGCGCAGTCTTTGTTCTGCGGCCATGCTATCGGCACGGCTGGCCAGTTGCTGGGCCACCAAGGCGGTGATTTCACCCTGGCTGTTTTGCCGTTCTGTACTCAAGGTAAACAAGATTTGCCCGGCCTGGACTTGTTCGCCTTCCTTGACATGAGTAGTCAGCAAAATACCAGCATTAGGTGCTGCCACGCTGAGCTGACCACCAACAGGGACGGTAATACCAGTGACACGGGCTTTTTTGGTGATACTGCCAAAAGTGATGTAAGCAATCAGGACTGCAGCAATGATCAGCGCAACGATGGCAATCAAACTAGCGGAAAGCGGCTGTGCCAGGCGGATGGAACCCATCCATTGACTGCCTAATGCTGCTGTGACTTCAGGACGAAACAAGGGGCTGGAATTACTCATCTACAGCCCTGGTAAAGTCAATCTCTTGTTGTTTTTGTGGCATCTTCGTTGATCTACGGAAACGGTCCCAAATGCACGTGTTCTCTGTGCGCTTGTTTAAAGCATAAAGGAAAGTTTCCGAGAAATGTCAAAAAAAGTTAAAAATATTTTTTAGGCAATTATCACACTGATTAACATACATTTGCTAGAATCACGCGTCAGATTCTTGGGGGGATCGGAAATTGACTGGTCTGGTCGCTCGTTGTTCAAATACAATCACCGGGTCATGAATGAGCGCTCATCCAGTTCCAGGGATCTGATGCCTTGTATCCCTTAAAAAGCCGCTCCCCGATCTGTCCCCAACACAGTTTTTTGAAAATCAATCCCCTTGCTGCTGCCAGGTCGCTTTGCCTGCCTTCAAATAAATCAAGGCGCTGGCGGAACCTTCTTTTGCGACGATGATGCCATCGCTGTGCAATTTGACAGCTTTGGCATGATAGCTGCGCGGCTGTGAGCCTTTATCTTCGACATACCAGAGTTCCAGCCATGAAAAGTCATCACCACCATTACCTAAGGCATGTCCTGCGCCCACGATAACCGGCTTGGTTTTGCCGTGTGACAAAAAAACGATACCCTCTTTTTTAGTCTTGCTGTCCTTGACCAAAACCGCCAGGTCGCCCTTGCCAGCGCCCAGAAAATTGCCACGCCAGACAAAGGGATTGATACGGCTGTTCACCTCAATAGATTCTTGCTGGGACAAGCCATCAAGCTGCTTGTTTGCCCAGTCAGGCAATTGCATCTTGGGTGTCACATCCTGTGCAAAAGCGATGCTGTTGGCGAATAACAGAGCGACGGATGCTAATTTGAAATTCATGGCAAAACTCCTGGTAAAGATAAAAATATGTATGAATTGATAGAATGAAAGCCTGTCTTACTTACTGACTACTGCTACTGACTAATGCAACTGATTACCGCTACTGATTTCTACAACTGATACTGCCATTGCGGTCACTACAAATCACCTCAAACTGATGGTCTGCCTCTTCCATGCCGGGTCTTGCCACTTGTAAAACACATTCAAGGAGCCAGGTTTATCGGCAGCGTTTTCAACTTGCAGGCTATCCATGCTGACGACTTCAAAGCTCTTCTTGAAACGGCCTTCGACTTTGGCCTCACGTGCCACCAGCATCTTGTTGGTACCTGGTACCCAGCCTGCGAATTCTGCGTAGCCAAGATCAGGGTCGCTGTTCGCCGGTGGCAGGATGTCGATGATCCAGCCCTGGCTGGTCTGGTGGAATAGCCAGAGTTCGCGCCAGTTTTCCATGGGTTGTACAGCCAGGCTCAATGCCGTGTTTTGTGCATTGACGCGGGCAGATGCAGCCCAGACCACGCTATAGGTGCAGCGTTTTGCCAGCGGGGTTTTCACATCATGTTTTGCATCGGTCAGCATGACACAGGTTTCGCCTGGCTGGACTGGGGCAGTGATGATGTTCAGGCCAGGATTAGGGGTAACTGCAGCTTCTGCTGCCCAGCGCGTTGTGCCTACTCGCACGCCAGCATCAGCGTAGGCATATGTATCTTCATCGGCAAATTCTTCTTTATTGACTGCTGCCAATTCCATCATAGCGCGGTTGCCAGCATCGTCAAACTTCTCCCCTTTGCGGGCACGTTGGAAGGCGATGCTGGACCAGACGCTGGCCTTGCGCATGTGCATGCGGTTTTTCAGATACTCAGGCAAGCTGCTGGTGTTGACACGCTCCAGCACATCAGCACGCCATTGGTCTAGGGCATAGCGTTCGCCCGGGCGCATGGTGGGATCTATGCAATCCTGCCTGGTCAGTGCCAGGGCAGCGCGGGCCTTCTGGTCTGGGGTGGCGTTCATGGCCAGTACACGACGGAAAGCTTCGCCGTCATAACAAAGTTGCATGCGGCCTTCGCGTTCATAGCCTTTGATGCTGATGCCGTAATTGGCGACTACTTCCAGATGGGCGGCAATAGTCGCCTCATTTTGCTTGGCTTGCTTGCTGGAGGCGCGTTTGGCCAGACGTTCTGCCATGCTGCCAAGTGCATCAAAAGCTTCTGCAGTGATTGCTTTGGCTGACGCAGCTTTCAGGTAGGCTGCGGTATAGCTGATACCCAGGGATTCTGCACCCGGGGTGTCGCGCAGGAAGCGGATTACGGCAAAACTGTCTGGTGCATCATCAGGTTGCATGGAGACCAGGCGTACTTGCGAAGCCTTGATATAACCGGCACGTTCACGCCTGTGGTCATACACTTGCAGGTAGTCGAGTTTTTCACCGCGGATTTCCAGGCTATCACCCTGCCACAGCACAGCCTGTTGTTGGGCACCGTCCTTGGGGGCAGCGCGCAATTGTGCCTGGTCTTGTGTGACAACAGCGAGCACGGCGACAGCAGCTAAAGTAGCAAACATGATTATTGGCTCTCTTTGTTTTCGTTGCTGGTTTCTGTTTCAGCTTCGGTACTGACTTTTTGTGCAACAGGTTTATTGTTTTTCCCCGCGCCCAGCAATGCAGCACCTATGAAACCGCCATCTGATGGCGGCGGCGCAATGATGACGGAAATCTTGTCTGACAATTTATCAGCCATGGTTTTTTGTATCAGCAAGGGGTGCTTGGTCAGCAAGGCGCCATCACGCTCCATTTGCGAGCTGGCGACCTTGCCTACCAGGTCTTGCCTGTAGGCTTCGGCATCGGCCAGTTTGCGGCGTGAATCAGCTTCACCCTGGGCTTCGATGACACGTGCCTGGGCTGTGCCTTCCGAGGTTTTGATACGGGATACTTTTTCTGCCTCGGCTTCAAGCTTGCGTTGCTCTATCTGCTTTTGCTTGAACGGTAATACGTGCTTCATGGCTTCTTCTTCCGCTCTGGCGGCAATGATTTGTTCATTACCGGCAGCTTCAGCCGCTTTTTCGCGTTTGATCTTGTCAGCATCTGCTTCCAGCGCGGTTTGTTTGACCTGCTTGTCTTTGAGCTCCAGGGTGTAGCGCATTTTTTCGCTTTCCAGTTCTTCTGCCAGCAATTTTTCCATGCCACGTTTATAGTCGGCAGGCAGGTCAACCTTGCCCATCATGACGCTGCGCAGGATGATGCCGTCAGCGGCCAGCCGAGGTTTTAATTCAGCTTCTATCTGCTTCTGGATTTCTGCCCGCTTGCTGGAGAAGATCTCGCGCACTGTATACAAGGTAAAAGCCTTGTAGATCACCCCCTGCACTGCCGGTTCGACGATGTCATTATTGATGTTTTCTGGCAGGCTCTTGGACATATTGGTCAGCTTGGCGGGGTCAACTGCATAACGTATGCTCAGGTCCACACCGAGTGACAAGCCTTCTACTGACTGGAAAGGCGCTTCGCCATCAGCGCGGCTGCTGCGTGTGGGTTTATATAACTGATCTTGCAAATTAAACAGACGAAGTTCATGCAGGCCTGGCACGACGATGACCGCACCGTCGTGCACCTGGTCTGCATTACCGGTTAACTGGTTGATACGTACACCAACTTCACCGCGCGGTATGCGCTTTATTGGCGGATGGGTGCTGATGGCATACACAGCACCACCGACCAGGCTTAGTACCACAAGGCGATTGAAGGTGGTTTTACTGAAGAGGCCGGATTCTGACGTAACCCTGGCTCCGGCTTTGACTCCCGAAGCGCTTTTGCTGAAAACGGCAGACAGGGTAGACCTTACGGCTTGTACCAGGGATTTGATACGGTCAGACATGATAGCTCTCCAATGAGGTAGTAACAGGTTCTTAGGGTTGGTGCAGTGGCGTTTTCCCTGCATCCCTGACACACATCATGCGCCGCCCCCCCCGGAGCATACAATGCTGAGACGGGGGCAGAAATATCACTGTGGCAAGCTATTTATTCCGTGCCAGGAATAAGCCTTGCCGCGTGTGAAGAAAAACTCACAGCAGCTTTATGACATTTGCAGCGAAAGCGTGGATACTGCGCTTATTGAATACCTTGCAGGAGAATACCGTGGTCAAAGTAGCTGTCATCGAAGACGATCTGCCCACCAGCAATCAGTTAAAGAACTGGATAGAAGCAGCAAAGCCGGGCATACAGATAGACCAGTGGTTCAGCCGTGACGATGCCGAAGCCGCCATCGCACGTGAGAACTATGATCTGGTAGTGCTGGACATAGAACTGGGGCGTGAACGCCATGCCGGTGTTGCCATCATCAATGCCATCAACAAACAGCATGCGACACCGGTACTGGTGGTGTCGGCCATGCCAGCAACCATCTACCGCAGCATCATGAAGGCACTGGATGCCTGGGATTACCTGCAAAAAGCCACCTTTGAAGAAGCCGATTTCATAGAAACCTTTCTGGAAATCCTGCGCTCGGTCAAAGATCGCAAGCAACACAAAGACAGCCAGCATGCGGCCGACCGCGAAGCCGCCAAAACACCTGCCGCCGACCAGCTCAGCATGGACCCCTTGCGCCAGCGCACACCGATCTGGCGTGGCCAGCGCATCAATCTGCCGCTAACCGCCCAGCGCATACTGGCAGCCCTGTTTGCCAGACGTGGCCAGGTGGTGTCGTATGAGGACCTGTATGAAGTCGTCAAGAGCGGACGCAACCGCGACAATATACGCAAACATGTATCGACGATACGCGACGCCTTCCGCGAAATTGATGCGGATTTTGAATGCATAGAAAACGTCCCCATGCGCGGTTTCAGATGGGTGGATGACGGCAAGAGCAAAGACTGAGATGAATAAATTTTTGCTGGCAACTTACCGGCTGCGGATATTATTCCGCGGCGTTTTTTTACTGCTTGCCGTGGCGACAGTAGGCCTGGCACTCTCGGTATTACAGCAGGAAAAGCAGCTCAGCTATAACAATTACCAAAGCAATTTCAATAAAACCCGTTTGCAGATATCCGCCACGTTGCGCCACCCTGCCGGACAACTGGCCTTGTTGAATCCCCCATCTGATGGCAAGCGTGCTTCCTTGCGGCCATTGTTGCTGCCGTATTCTGCGATTGATTTTGATGACCAGAACAAGGTACAGCAAGCCATCGCCATGTCGGGCTGCCTGGTGCAATATGGTAATGAGGGTGCACTCTGTAGCGGTATAGGCAATAACCCCTGGGCCGGTGGTTTCATCTATGTTGCAGGCAATTTCAACAGCAAGCAACTGGTCTCGCACAAGCGCGGCAATGAGAGCCTGATGCA
Organism: Undibacterium sp. JH2W; assembly: GCF_049340425.1. Lineage (NCBI taxonomy): Bacteria > Pseudomonadati > Pseudomonadota > Betaproteobacteria > Burkholderiales > Oxalobacteraceae > Undibacterium > Undibacterium sp. JH2W. Next base: position 24,034 of record NZ_JBMPOT010000026.1, read on the forward strand.
GGCACACAGGCTGAAAGTCAGTGTCAGCCTGCGCGGCCAGACTTATCGCTGGATAGCCCCGTTTGAAGAAGAAATCGCCCCAGCCCGACAAAACCAGGGCGTACGCGGACGCCTGACCGGCTTCAATGAAAGCGAAGCCAACAAACCGAATGCGCGCCCGGTCAAAGACTTTCGTGGCTGGGCCTGGCAGCAAGCAGTCTGTAACCAGGCTGACCAGGATGACAAGGATGCTGACTGCCAGAAAAATACTTTTTTCTCGCTGCGCCTGCCCATCCCCGCCTTGCAGGAAGCCCTGTTTGAAAAGAAGCGCCCGGTCTGGCCCCCGCAAGACCTGGACCAGATGGAAGTCAGCCTGTCTGTACTGCCGCCGGATTCTGAAACCGCCCTGCTCGACAGCAAGAACGCACCGACAGCCACGCCGTTTTCCCTCAAGGATTTGCAGAACAATCTCTTGCCTGGCGAAACCCTGATCATACGCAAGCGCGATACCCAAGATAGCAAGGATGACCTGGTCAACCTGACCGGGGCCTTTGAGCAAAGCGATGAATCCTGGAATATCATCACCCGCCTGATACGCCGCCTTCCTGTGGATGAATATGATATCCCTCTGGAGAGCCACGAAACCATCAACACCCCTCTGGCCAATTATGAAGTCTTGTTGAAAGGCGATGTGCGCAGTGTCAGCAAGAGCCTGAGCGTGGTGGCCAGCCGGGTGTCCTGGTTTGTCGGTGCCATGTTGCTGGCGTTGACGCTGGCCTGGTTGCTGATCGAAGTCAGCATCATCCGACGGATCACTTTGCTGACCAGGCGCGCCGTATCCCTGTCCAAGACCATGAAGGGTGCGGGTGAGCTGGAACAATTCGATGTCAGCGATTTGCGCAGCCCTGATGAGCTGGGTGTACTGGCCAGTTGCCTGCATGATTTATTAAGACGCGTCAAAGAAGACGTGGAACGCGAAACCATACGTACAGAACAAGAAAAAGAAATGTGGCATGCAGTTGGCCATGAAATCATGTCCCCACTGCAGTCTTTGATGGCTCTGCACGGCAATGCCGAAGACCAGAGCAACCGTTATATCAGCCGCATGCAGCAAGCCATACGTGTGCTGTATGGCAGCGCTTCACCCAGCGAGGCCTTTCAATCGACAGTCTTGCAAGTCAGTGAAATTGATATCACCCTGTTCCTGAAGAATGTTGCCAGCAATGCGCCGCTGGTAGGCATACCCAATGTCACCTATGAAGGCGTGGATGAGGTGGTCATGGTCAAGGCCGACGAGTATTCGCTGGAAGATGTGGTGACCCATGTTTTACGTAATGCAGAACGTTATCGGCAGCCAGACACGGCCATCAGTATCAAGCTGGAAAATAGCGAGACAGCAGCAACGATCACGATACACAATCGCGGGCCGCATATTGCGGACGACTTGATAGACAAGATTTTTGAATATGGCGTTTCCGACCAACTCGATTCAGGTGCACATGGTAATCGCGGCCAGGGATTGTTTGTCGCAAAAACCTATATGGCAAAAATGGGGGGCACCATCAGCGCGCAGAATGTCGCCGATGGGGTCAGTTTTACGCTCAGTCTGCAAAGGGGTAGTTCGTAGGAGCGGCTTCAGGCTTTTACCAGCAGCTTACCGCTCATGCCTTCATGCCCGTCACCACAAAAGTTATCGCATAAAAATTCATAGATGCCTGGCTTGTCCGGCTTCAGTTCCACATTGATGACTTTGCCTGGCACAAGATCCATACGTAAATTAAAATCGGGCAGGTTGAAACCGTGGGTGAAATCCAGTGCAGTGAAAGCCAGCACTATGGTTTCGCCCACTTTGGCTTCTATGCTATTTGGCAGGAATGAAAATTTTTGCGCTTTAATGGGGATAACGCGCTTTCTGGATTTAACCTGCGCATGGGCAAGCTGGCTGTCAGTCATGACGGATGCTACGCCCAGCAGCGCCATTGCCGCACTCGTAAAAAACAGGCGTCTGGATACTTTCATGTTCATGCCTTTACCACGGGGAATTCGCTGACACTGCTTACTTTACCGTCCACATCAATTTCGCGGAAACCAAGGCCCGAGAACGGCGCATCTGGCTTCCACGGCAAGGGTGTGCGTTTGTCCTGGGAACCTGGGGCCGGTAAAGGGAAGATCAGGGATTTGGCAGCATGATGCGGGATATGCCCCGTCATGTGATGATGCTCCTGATGGATGTGGCCGTAAAACACACTGATATTAGTATATGGCATCAACAAGGCAATCGCCTGTGCGCCATCGCGGGTAGCCCAGTCCCATTTGGGAGCAAGATCAAATAAGGGTCTGTGCGTGAACAGAACAATAGGCGCATCCTTTGCCTGTTTGCTTAGATCAGCCTCCAGCCAGGCCAGTTGTTTATCACCTATGCGTGCGCCTGCGTCAGACACATTATCGAGTGCAATGAAATGCACGCCTTTATGGTCGAAGCTATAGTTGGTCGCGCCAAAATGCTCTTTGAAGGCGGCGCCAGCGTCGAGTGAAGCATCATGCTCACCAGGGATGTAGCGGATATTCCTGACCTTTAAGCCACCAGTGATGTCTTTGAATTCTGCCATGCGCCTGCGGCGTTCCACCGGGTCATCGGTGGTATGAGTCAGGTCGCCGGTGAAGATGATGAAATCAGGCTGATGCGGCAAGGCATTGACACTTTCTATCGCCTTCCTCAGGGTGTTCTTTGCCTCAGGGTTAGCGTCACCGCTATAACCCCAGTGAGTATCCGACAACTGGACAAAATAAAAATCGGATTCAGTATGTGCCAGCACCGAGCGGTACAGGCCAGACATGAACACGGCACCGCCGCCTACGGCGCCAAGTTTCAGGAAATTTCTGCGGTCTAACATGATGCGTCCTTTATAGAAGATGGTCTTGCGCTTTAATAAAAATGACGAGGTAAGTCAAGGGTGCTGCGGCTGTGCTGCTTTCAAAGTCTTCAGATAGGCAATCAGGTCTGCGCGCTCGCGTGCAGAAGCTACGGAGATACCCATTTTTTGACCCGGCAATAATTTCTCGGGATCACGCAGCCAGGCATCCAGCAGTTTTTCATTCCAGACCAGATCGGCCTTGCTCAGTGCGGAGGAATAGACATAGCCTTCAACGCTGCCCGCCTTGCGACCAAACACGCCCTGATGTGCGGGGCCAACACCGTTATACTGAACCGAGTGGCAGGCCGCACACCTGGCCTGGTAAAGCACTTGTCCAAGACTGGCATCACCTGCTGCATGCGCTTTTGCCGTCATGGCAAGGCTGCAAAGCATTGCCGTTAAATATGGTCGACTATTCATCTTTTTAGCCTTATGCTTGATGTTGAAATCCTTACGAATGCAAATACCCGGAATGGCAAAAATTTATTCCCGCCATTCCTCAAAATTTTGTTTTATTTTTTTGGTCTGGACGGGAATAAATCTGTGCAATATTGAGTCTTCATGGCAAGGATCAATAAAATGGGTGTTTTTTTGAAAGATGACCGTGCTGCCAAAGAATTTGAAAATCTCGCCCTGGCGCATCTGGATGCCGCCTATAACCTTGCACGCTGGTTGACGCGCAATGACCATGACGCTGAAGACCTGGTGCAGAATGCCTATCTTCGTGCTTTCCGTTTCCGCGACAGTTATCACGGTGGGGATATGCGCGTCTGGCTGATGACGATAGTGCGCAACACTTACTACACGGGCCTGCGTGATAACAAGAACAAGGCCGCAGACATTGCTTTTGATGAGGCTATGCATGGTGACGCCGCAGGCAGCAATGAAGACTCCAGCTATGCCTTTGACAAAGACCCGGCCCATGCATGGGAAATGCACGATGTGGGAAAAACCGTCAATCTCGCGCTGGAAAAACTGCCACAGGTTTTCAGGGAGGTACTGGTATTGAAAGAAATAGATGATTTTTCCTATAAGGAAATCGCAGAAGTATCAGGTATCCCTATAGGTACAGTCATGTCACGGCTGGCAAGGGCAAGAAAATTATTGCTGGGATTCTTGCAAGCTGGACCATCAGGAGATGAACATGGAATGTAAGCAAATCAGACCATTGATGTCTGCTTACCTAGATCAGGAGCTCGATGCAAGGCAGGCATCGCAAGTGGATATGCATATAGCAGGCTGCCAGGATTGCAGCACTGCCTTGTCACAAATGCAGGCAGTGAAGGCAGGCGTGAAACAACATGCGCATTACCATACTGCACCCGCCGGATTGCGCAAGAAAATCATGGCAGACCTGGCGCAGCAACGCCCGTCCCTCCCTTCGCGCTTCCGTGCCTGGCCATGGGCCTGGATCAACCTGGGCCTGGCGGGCATGAGTACTGCTGCCTTTGCAGGCATACTGGTACTCTATCTGTCGCAGCCTTCCGCCACTGACATTTTTAATGAGGATGTGCTCAGCAGCCATTTCCGCTCACTGGCACCGGGGCATATGGTTGACGTGCTGTCTTCAGACCAGCATACGGTAAAACCCTGGTATGCGGGCAAACTGGATTTTTCACCGCCGGTACGTGACCTGGCGGCACAAGGTTACCCCTTGCTGGGGGGCAGGCTCGATTATCTGGCAGGCCGCCAGGTGGCAGCGCTGGTGTACCAGCACCGCAAGCATATTGTGAGTTTGTATGTGTATCCTGAAAATGGTAAAACTTCATCCCTGCCAACAACGGTGTCAAGCCGTGGTTACCAGTTGATGCAATGGAGTGCGGCTGGCATGCATTATGTCGCCGTCTCAGACATGAATGGCGAAGAGCTGGCGCAATTTTCCAGGCAAATCAAAGCATCTGCCGAATAAGCTTGGTAAGCAGGCCCCTCATAAAATTATTAAAATAATATCAATCTGACGCTGACAGCAGTTTTCCTGCAAAAAGCAAAACTTAGTTTTGTATCATCATATAAATCACAGCGCACTATTGGATTACATAGCTTTAGAATCCTTGACTGGCGTGCAGAAAAACGCCTGCTCACAGGATCCCTCACCGGGCTATGAAAATAGTCGGCCGTAATCCTGAGAAAAATACCAGGCTGGGACAGCCTGTCCAACAATAAGGAAAGCAATGAAACCACAATTGAAACTGATTGCTGCACTGTGCATGCTAAGCGCAGCAGGTCTGGCACTGGCCCAGGCAGAAGACAAACACCAGTGGCTGGAAGATGTCACTGGTGACAAGGCCCTGAGCTGGGTCAAGGATCAGAACAAGGTCACGCGCAGCAAACTCGATGCAGATACTGGCTTTAACAAGCTGAAGGCAGATTTGCAAGTCGTGCTCGACTCCAAAGACCGCATCCCTGGCATACGCAAAATGGGCGATGCTGTCTACAATTACTGGATGGATGCCGAACACCAGCGTGGTGTCTGGCGCAAAACCAGCCTGGAAGAATACAAGAAAGCCCAGCCTAAATGGGAAGTCGTGCTCGATGTTGATGCACTGGCCAAGGCAGAAAATGAAAACTGGGTATTCAAGAATAGCGTATGCCGTGAACCAGTGTATGATCGCTGCCTGATCGAGTTGTCACGCGGTGGGGCCGATGCCGTTGTTACCCGCGAATTTGACCTGGCCAGCAAGTCTTTCGTCAAAGATGGTTTCAGCATGCCTGAAGCAAAAATGAACCTGGACTGGGTTAATAAAGATACGCTGTTTGTTGCCACTGATTTTGGTGCCGGCACACTGACCGACTCTGGCTATGCACGCGTTGTCAAGGAATGGAAACGTGGCACAGAATTGTCTGCCGCCAAGACCCTGTTTGAAGGGCAGAAAACCGATATGGCCGTGAGTGCCAATTCCAGCGACCATAAAGGTGTACACCGGGAACTGGTGAGCCGCCAGATCACGTTCTACACTTCAGAGCAATATCTGAAGGAAGGCGACAAGCTGACCAAACTGGATATCCCGGCCAAGAGTAATCTGTATTTCTTTGATAAACAAGCTGTCATCACTCCGCGTGAAGCATGGACAGTCGGCGGCAAAACCTACGAGTCAGGCAGTGTACTGGCAATCGACTTTGATGCCTTCATGAAAGGCAAGCGTGAGTTCACCGTGCTGTTTGAACCTAGTGATACCACGTCTTACACTGGTGCCACCATCACAAAAAATTATCTGTTGCTGCAAACCCTGGACAACGTCAAGAGCAATCTGAAAGAATGGAAATTCAGTGGCGGTAAATGGTCTGCACGCCAAGTCAGCCTGCCTACCTTGGGTGCTGTTGGTGTAAGTGGCATGGATGCAGAAAAATCAGATGATTACCTGCTCAGCTATTCTGATTACCTGACACCCAGTGTTTACATGCTGGCCCATGCAGGCAATGACAAGCGTGAATTGCTGAAGTCTGCCCCCAGCTTCTTTGACGCTTCTGCTTATGAAACTGTACAAAAGTTTGCCACTTCCAAGGATGGCACCAAGGTCCCTTATTTTGTCGTAAGCCGCAAGGACGTGAAGTACGACAGCAATAATCCTACCCTGTTATATGGCTATGGTGGTTTCCAGATTTCCCTGACACCTTCTTACTCGGGTGGCCTGGGCAAGAGCTGGCTGGAAAAAGGCGGTGTCTATGTGGTTGCCAATATCCGTGGTGGTGGCGAGTTTGGTCCACGCTGGCATCAACTGGCATTGAAGGAAAACCGTCAACGCGCCTATGATGACTTTGCTGCTGTAGCAGAAGACCTGATTGCCAGCAAGATCACCAGCCCCAAACACCTGGGTGCCATGGGTGGCAGTAATGGCGGCCTGCTGGCCGGTGTCGCTTTGACTCAGCGCCCAGACTTGTTCAATGCGGTGGTCAGCCAGGTGCCTTTGCTGGATATGCGCCGCTTCAACCAGTTGCTGGCGGGTGCTTCCTGGATGGGTGAATATGGTAATCCTGATGTGCCTGCAGAATGGGATTACATTTCCAAATATTCGCCTTACCAGAACGTCAAGTCTGAAGTGAAATATCCAAATGTCTTGTTCATCACTTCTACCCGTGATGACCGGGTCCACCCTGGCCATGCCCGCAAGATGGCTGCCAAGATGATGGAGCAGGGACACAAGAATGTCTGGTATTACGAAAACACCGAAGGTGGCCATGGTGGTGCAGCAAATAATGCGCAACGCGCCGACATGAGTGCGATCACTTATACCTTCTTGTGGAATATGCTCAAGCGTGACAATGAGATGTTCCAGGTTTCGGCCAAATAGGACCCGTCGATAAAACCAGTAAAGCTTTTTAGTATTTGCTGCAAAATGAGAAAAAGCCCGGGATGACATCCCGGGCTTTTTTCATGATTGCAGGCTAGGCTTTAATTCACTTTGTCGGAAGGGAAGCGTATGGTTTCCTTCAACAAGGAACCCATGGGCCAGGCCAGATTCATGTTTTTTGGTTGTATGGGTTTGGTAAACCATTTTTCATACAACTTGGTGATTTCTCCATCGGCCATCATGCGTCCCATTTCTGCATCTATGGATTTTTTAAAGGCAGCATCACCTTTAGGCAGCATGATGGCATAGGCTTCAGATGCCAGTGGATCACCAACGATCGTCAGCTTGGCTGGGTCTTTTGCCTTGGCTTTCAAACCAAATAAAATCGCTTCATCCTGGGCAAACGCATCTACCTGGTTTGCTTCCAGCATGCTGAAAGAATCGCTATGATCCTTGCCTTCTACCAGCTTCATGTTCAGGGCACGTACCTTGTCGCGTTCGAGTATGAATTTATCGGTAGAAGTGCCCTTGGTGAAGACGACTTTCTTGCCTTTCAAGTCGGTCCAGTTCTTGATACCCGAACTGGTACTGACCATCATGCGCAAGGTGGAAAAGAAATGCGGTATGGTGAAATCCACCTCTTTGCGGCGTTCTGCCGTATTACTGGTAGAACCGCATTCCATATCCGTCTTGCCGGATGTCATGAACTGTATGCGGTTGTCTGCAGTCACAGGGATAAAATTGATTTTCAATTGTGGCAGCTTCAATTCCTTCTTGAGCGCCTCCACCATTTTTGTGCAGATATCGATGGTGTACCCGATAGGTGCCTTATTTTCAGACAAGTAAGAAAACGGCAAGGCTGCTTCGCGATAAGCGATATTGATGGTCTGACTTTTTTTGATACGATCAAAGGTGTCAGCCACTGACACCTGTGCAAGAACAGCTGTCGACGCAAAAACGCCAACCTGGAGAATACAGCGCAATTTCATATGATTTCCTTATGCTTTTTTAGCATGTAAGAAGCATTTGTTTGGAGGCTGTTGCAAAAGATGGTCAAGTGTCGCGCTGATGAAGCGCGCAGACATTGCCTGAGTATAGGTAATACCAGGGGCCGACGCAATCAGGCCAGTATTATTTTGCAACACGCATGGAGACTACAATAATGAGGGTGCGAATTATATAGTGCTATGAGGCAACTGCGGGAGAAGTAAACCTCTAGGTTTCGAGATCTGCTATGAATTCAATTCTAAAATTACAAAAAATTTCCGTTTTTGCTTTTCATAAAAACAAAACGCTGATACCAGCATCAGCGTTTTTGTATTTTGTCTAAATTAATCTTCAACAGCCTTGCGCTGCATATCAGCCAGATAGGCATCGAGCTCTGCCGTGCTGGTAAAAATTTCATTCAAAGGCGCGGCACGCACGATTTCAAATACTTTTTGCACTTGACGGCTGAGGTTGACGAAATAAGTCGTGCCACCATGATTGCGCATGGTCTTGCGTATTTTGGCCAAAACGCGCAAACCCTCACTGGAGATAAAAGTCAGTGCCTTCATGCTCATGACCAGTATCTTGACTTCTTCGCTGACGCTGCTGGCAAAGAACGCTTCCAGATCGGCGGCAGTACTGGTATCAAGGCTGCCTGCCAGGTCTATTCTTGCGGTGGGCAATTGGGTTTCGTCTATGGAAATTTCTAACACTGGCTGGCCTCTGTTTGTTGTCTAATCGTTGATATCAAGCTTTGACAAGAAATTTACGTATATGCAGATTATTCTGGCCTTGTGCATAGTTGTAGTCAATATGATCAGCCAGCGCACTCACCAGATACAAGCCCAGGCCACCTAGGGGGCGGTCGGCAAAATCCATCTCCATATCCGGCTGGCTGATGCCATTCAGTGGATTGTAGGCATGGGAATTATCCACCATATCCAGCACGATCTCGCGCTCTCGCAAATGCACATCCAGTTTGATTAATGCCGGGTCTTGCTCCGACACGCCATGTTTCAAGACATTCACCAATACTTCTTCTGCGATCAATTGCAAGTCATCGACGATATCTTCCGCCACATGTTGCGCACGCAATAAACCCGCAAGACAGGGTCTGACTTGTTCGTACAGCATGCGCTGGCCGTTAAAACTGATTTGCCAGCCGGCGCAAACTGTTTTTCGTGCTTGCTCTTCGGGCTGAAATTGCATGCTTATCGGTAAAGTACAATGATGGTTTCATTGTAGTCCTTAAATTACAGCGAAAATCAAAGCGAAGCAAATAGTTGCTACTCAAACAATCAAAATCTCAATAAATAAAGCCAGGGTGAGGATACTGTATCATTTCTCGCTTTGCCATCATTCAAGGACTTGCATTTGATGCATGCAACCATTTTCTGTCTCACTGGTCTGAACCCTTCATGAGTCTGTACCAGCTTTTAGCACAATTTATTCGCCAGCACTGGCGCCAGTACATCAGTGCTGGCCTGATGCTGTTTGCCGTTGCCGTCATGACGGTCTTGATACCACGCCGTGTCGGTATGATTATCGATGGCATGGTAGCAGGACGTTTTGACAACACAGCCCTGATGTGGGAATTGTCCTGGCTACTGGGCATGGGTCTGGCGATTTACTTCTTGCGGGTAGGCTGGCGCACACAATTGTTTACGGCTTCTTATCAACTCGGCATGCAATTACGTACCCGTTTGTATGAACGCCTGAGTGTGCAGGGAAGCAGTTTTTTCCAGCAGCAAAGAACTGGCGACCTGATGGCGCTGGGCACCAATGATGCAGATGCCATAGAACTGGCCGCAGGCGAAGCCGCTCTCGCTGGTTTTGATGGCAGCATGACCTTTGCCCTGGTGATAGGCATGATGCTGCTGGGCGTGGACTGGCGGCTGGCACTGGCGGCCTTGCTACCCTTCCCTTTCATGGCCTGGGCCTTCAAGCATATTACCCATCATATCCAGGATGCCTCACGCGATTCTCTCGACCGTTTCAGCAAACTCAATGACCAGGTGCAAGAGACTTTATCCGGTGTGCGTACCCTGCGCGCCCTGGGCCTGGAACAGCGCAGCGCCGCACAGTTTGCCGCGCTGGCAGAAAATGCTGCCGCGGCCAGCCTGAATGCGCAACGCTGGGAAGCAGCTTATGAACCCGCAGTGGGCTTAAGTCTGACTGCAGCGGGCGCGCTGACACTGGGTGTCGGTGGTTACCTGGTCTGGCATGGTGAAATGAGCATAGGTGCCTTGACCAGCTTTTCCATGTACCTGGGTCAGTTGATCTGGCCCATGTTTGCTGCGGGCTGGGTCTTGTCCCTGCTGGAACGCGGCAAGGCAGCCTGGGCGCGGCTGGAACCGGTATTGACGCAGGAACTCAGCGTCAATGATGAGGGCAGGCTGGACATGCCACCTGCCGGTGATCTGGTCGTGGAGAATGTCAGCTTTGCTTACCCTGGACAGACAAGGCCAGCCCTGCAGGACATCAGCCTGCGTATCGCACCCGGACAAACCCTGGGCATAGTCGGCCCTACCGGCTCAGGCAAATCCAGCGCGGTGCGCCTGCTGCTGCGCCAGATCGAGGCGGAGCAAGGCCTGGTGCAATGGGGTGGACATGCGCTGGCAAACTATAAATTGCAAGCCCTGCGCCTGGCGATCAACTGGGTGGCGCAGGAACCGTTTTTATTCTCGGCATCGATCGCTGACAATATCTCACTCAGCAATCCGGCCGCGAGCCGTGCCGAGGTGATTAAGGCTGCACAACTGGCATCGGTGGATGATGATATCCAGCGCTTCCCGCATGGCTATGACACGCTGGTGGGTGAGCGTGGCGTCACCCTGTCTGGCGGCCAGAAACAGCGCGTAGCCATCGCCCGCGCCCTGCTGACGGCCAGCCCCTTATTACTACTCGACGATGCCCTGTCGGCAGTCGATACGCAAACCGAAACGCATATCCTGCAACATCTGGCAGAGCTGCGACAAGAACATCCTGAACGCAGTGCTGTCATTGTCAGCCACCGCCTGAGTGCAGTGCTGGAAGCCAATCACATCCTGGTTTTGCGCGAAGGCAAAATCATAGAACAAGGCAATCACCAGGCCTTGCTGGACTTGAATGGCTGGTATGCAACGCAATGGCGTTATCAACAATTGGAAGCAAGCCTGGATGCAGCCTGATACGAAACAATTACCCGCTGCCACGTCGGAAAAAAAACAGGCAGTGCATTTACTGCTGCACGCAGCCCGTGATGAAAAACGCCATGTCTGGCTGGGCATCTTCTTTTTAATGATCGCCGCCGCCCTGGAAGCTGTTGGCCCCTTTCTGGGCAAGGCTTTCATAGACCGTTACCTGTTGCCGCACCAGATGGACATGAGCATGGTCATAGGTCTCCTGGCCGCTTATGTGCTGACGGGCTGGGGTGCAACCTGGTTGCGCTACCTGCAACTGACGCGGCTGGCTGGTGTGGCCATGCGCTCAGTGCGGCGCTTGCGTGAGCAGGTGTATGGACATGTACTGCGCCTGCCCATGGCTTTCTTTGACAAGGCGATTACCGGGCAACTGGTGAGCCGGGTGACGAATGACACTGAGTCGGTCAAGAACCTGTATGTGCAGGTGCTATTCGTCATGCTCGACAGTTCCATCGTTGTTCTCGGTGCCCTGACTGCGATGGCCTTGCTGGAATGGCGCTTGATGCTGATCGTCCTCATGCTGATACCAGCGGTCATCATCATCGTCTGGTTTTACCAGCGCTGGAGTGCTCCCGCCGTCAGCAAGGCGCGCCAGTTGCGCAGTGAAATCAATGCCCAGGTGGCAGAGAGCATCAATGGCATGAGCACGCTGCAAGCCAGCAATGCCGAGCGCCGCTTTGGTGAACGCTTTGCCAAAACCAACCAATTGCACTATGCAGCAAGGCTGGATGAATTGCGTGCCAATGCCTGGCTGCTGCGGCCGGCGCTGGACCTGATGAATTCGCTGTTGCTGGTAGTCGTCATCTTCACTTTCAGCCAGCGCAGTTTTTCTGGTGTGGAGATAGGTGTGCTGTATGCCTTTGTCAGCTACATCGCCCGTGTGGTCGAGCCTTTGATACAGATCACCCTGCAGTTTGGCCAGATACAGCAAGCCGTGGTTTCTGCTGCGCGTGTCAACACGCTGCTCAATGAACACCAGCATGTACAGGCCAGTAGCGATGCGCGTATTACTGATGGCCATCTGACGCTGGACAAAGTCAATTTTGGTTATGACCCTGCGCGGCCAGTCTTGCATGACTTTAGCCTGGATATCCCGGCGGGTAGTTTTTATGGCATCGTCGGTCATACCGGTAGTGGCAAATCCACCCTGCTGAGTCTCTTACTACGTTTTTATACACCACGGTCTGGCCGCATGGAAGTCGATGCTCAGCCGCTGGCCAGCATCACGGATGCGCACTTCCGCGAGAAGGTGGGGTTGGTGCCGCAAGAACCATTTTTGCTGGCCGCCAATGCCCGCGAGAATATCGCCATGGGGCGTGACATCAGCGAGGCGGATATCATCGCTGCGGCCAAGGCGGCACATGTCCATGATTTTATTTTGCAACTGGAAAATGGCTACGATACGCCACTGGGTGAAGGCGGCGCACGCCTGTCTACGGGACAAAAACAATTGCTGGCAATTGCCCGCGCGCTGGCTGGCAAACCGCGCATCCTGTTCCTGGATGAGGCAACCTCCCATATCGACAGTGAAACCGAACAGGTAGTGCAAACCGCGCTGACAGAATTGCGCGGCAAGGTCAGCATCATCGCGATTGCCCACAGGCTTTCTACCATACGCGACGCAGACAGCATCATCGTGCTGAACCACGGCAAGCTGGCAGAGCAAGGCAATCATCAAGAATTAATGCAAATAGATCAGGGTATTTATCAACGCCTGTATCTATTGCAAACCCTGGAAGAGTAAGGATTAGCATGAAGAAGTGGATAGCATTTGGCATCAGTGTCAGTCTCACCCTGTTTTTGGCAGGCCTGGCCTTTGTGTATTTGGTGGTGGCACCGGGTCTGCCTACCCTGGAAGCTGTGACGGATTACCGTCCCAAAATCCCGCTGCGCATCTATACCGCAGACAATGCCCTGATCGGTGAATTTGGTGAAGAGCACCGTGACTTTGTGCCTATCAAGCAAATCCCGGCAGTCATGAAAAACGCCCTGCTGTCGATAGAAGATGCACGCTTTTACGAACATGGCGGTATTTCATTCATAGGTGCAGGCCGCGCCATTCTGGCTGACTTGCGCGGTGGTTTTCATCAAGGTGCATCAACCATCACCATGCAGGTCGCACGCAATTTTTTCCTCTCAAATGAAAAATCATTGCCGCGCAAATTGAAAGAGATCCTGCTGACTTACCGTATAGAAGATGCACTCAGCAAGGACCAGATACTGGAACTGTATATGAACCAGATTTTCCTGGGTCAGCGCAGTCATGGTTTCTCCAGTGCTGCCAAGACTTACTTTGGCAAATCGCTTGATCAACTGTCCCTGGCAGAAGCAGCCATGCTGGCAGGTGTACCACAAAACCCGGTGCGACATAACCCCGCCGTGAATTTTGAAAAAACCAAGCAAAGACAATTGCTGGTCTTGAAGAGCATGGTCAGGAATGGTTTCATCACCGAAGCACAAATGGAAGTCGCTGCCAAGGAAGAAATCAAGGTCGTCAAAGGTCAGCAATTCGATGCCCATGCTGACTATGTCGCCGAGATGGTACGCCAAAGTATTTTTGCGCAATATAAGGAAGACACCTATACCAAGGGCATCAAGGTCTACACCACCATCAACAAGGCTGAGCAAGAAGCTGCCTATGAGGCCGTACGCCGCAATGTCATGGCCTATGACCAGCGACATGGTTATCGCGGGCCGGAAGCCTTTATAGAGCTGCCTGCGGATGAAGATGAACGCGACGATGCGATTGATGAGATTTTGCGCAAACACCCTGACAATGACAGGCTGCAATCTGCCGTCGTCATCCAGGCCAGTGGCAAGCTTATCAAGGCTGAACTGCAATCTGGCGAGGGCATAGAGATTTCTGGCGAAGGCTTGCGCTTCGCTGCTGCGGCATTGTCAGACAAGGCCAAGGTCGGCATGAAGATACGCCCGGGAGCCGTGATACGCGTGATACAGGATAATAAAAAACACTGGGGCATTACCCAGATGCCTGAAGTCGAGGGTGCTTTTGTCGCCATGAATGCAGAAGATGGCGCTTTCCATGCCTTGGTGGGCGGTTTTGACTACAACCGCAAGAAATTCAATCATGTCACCAGCGCCTGGCGTCAGCCTGGCTCCAGTATCAAGCCCTTTATCTATTCTGCTGCACTGGAAAAAGGCTTTTATCCCGGCACCCTGATCAATGACGTACAACTCTCGGAAACCTCGGACAATGACCTGCGCTGGGACCCGCGCAATGATGATGGCAAATATGACGGCCCCATCAGCATGCGCAGGGCTTTGGCGCAATCCAAGAATGTGGTATCGGTCAGGATATTGAAGGCCATCGGTGTTGACCATGCCAAGACCTGGTTGCCACGCTTTGGTTTTGACAAGGACAAGCACCAGGCCAACCTGACCATGGCCCTGGGTACGGGCTCGGTGACGCCTCTGCAACTGACTTCCGCCTATGCGGTATTTGCCAATGGCGGTTACTCGGTCAGCCCGTGGCTGATCAGCAAAGTGGTAGATGGCAAGGGCACGGTATTATTTGAAAACAAACCCGCCGCCAAAGCCATGGAAGAAGCACGCGTCATCGATGCCCGCAATGCCTATATCACCGATGTCATGTTGCGTGAAGTGGTGCGCAGCGGCACTGGTGCCAGCGCCAGCGTTAAACTCGGCCGCCACGACCTGGCAGGCAAGACCGGGACCACCAGCGATGCTGTCGATGGCTGGTTTGCCGGTTATGCAGGCAATGTAGTGGCCGTGGCCTGGATGGGTTATGACGACCCCAAATCCCTGGGTGGGCGCGAATTTGGTGCCACCCTGGCCCTGCCTATCTGGATAGACAGCATGCGCGTGGCACTGGCTGGCAAGCCGGAGGTGGCGCGCGCCGTGCCCGAAGGCATCAGCAATGCCGAGGGTGACTGGATGTTTAATGAGTTCTTGAATGGTGGTGGTGTACGCACCCTGGATATGGGAGATATCCCGCAGGCGACGCCAGCAACCAGCTCGACAACCACGACAGCCCCGGCTAATACATCGACACAGTAGTATGTAAAAAGCCCGCAGATCGCTCTGCGGGCAAGTATCCTGACCTTTGGAGGTAAAACTTTTCAGGACTGGCGCATGGTAGTGGCTGCAAATGACATACTCATGACAGGCATTAAAAAAAAGCCCGCTAGCTTCAGCTAGCGGGCTTGAAATCCTGACCGGGAACAAGAACAGGATGGTGGTAATTCAGTAAGACATCAGGCTTAACAAACTTTTATTGCGAATTGCTGTTTCGAATTTCTAATCCGAGCTTCTAGTCCGAATTTTTAAGCAATATCTAAGCAATAAACAGAGCACAAAGCACCCTCTTATTCCGCGCCTGAAACCAGGTACATGTTTTGTAGACTGTTCTTCATCCCTTTACAAAATGTCAGGTTAAGAGATGACTACTTCCTACCGCCCCCAGAGGACCTTGCCGCGTGAACCACAATTCATGCATGGCACGCCTGGTACTATCTACATTTTGCAAAACGATGGCTTGCGCCAGGGCTTATACAAGATCGGTGCTACCCGCCGTTCTGGCGTTTCCAAGGCCATGGAACTCAACCGTGACCAGCAGCAACTGATCCCTGGCGTCTATGAATGCGTATTCGAACTGCATACCAAGGACTGTGGTCATGCCATGGATGAAATCCTGAAACTATTCCAGCAACAGCGCCGCGGCAAACGTGGCGATGAATTCTATGAATTCGACCTTGATGCTGCCGCAGAAAAAATCGCTAATACCATCGCCACCATCAATCGCCAGGGTTTGATACGCCAGCAACAGACCCTCTCCATGATGCGTCACCTGGAACCGGATGAACCTACTACCAGCAATGCTGAAGCCTTCAGCCCACCGCCTGCCGGTATTTTCAGGAAGGCGATAGAGTGGGTGAATGGCTGAGAACCTGTTTAGCTCAGATGACTAGCTTAAATGACGGCTTTCAGATAACTACGTTCACGCACTGCTTCCTGATTCTTGCGCAAGGCCACAAAGCCTTGCTCAAGATCAGCCAATAAGTCCTGCACTGCTTCCAGGCCCACATGCAGGCGCAACATCGGTGACTGCCATTTATCCGCATTGATTGTGCGATACGATGCCGGACTGGTCGGCAAGATCAGGCTCTCGAAGCCACCCCAGCTAAAACCTATGCCGAACAAACGGGTGCGGTCTATCAAGGCGGCGACTTGCTGCTCTGTGATATCTGCACGGAAAACTGCTCCCATCAGGCCACAGGCATATTCAGGCTTGAAATCGCGTTTCCACAACTCATGGCCAGGGCTACCTGGCATGGGTGGGTACAAGACTTCCGCCACTTCTGGCTGTTCCTGCAACCAGCGTGCTACCACATGGGCACTTTCCCTGTGCGCTGCCAGACGGGCGGCCAGGGTACGCAAACCACGCAGGGCCAATGCGGCATCATCTGCACCTATGGTCATGCCCAGTTGGCGATAAGTGTCGCGGATGCGCTCTTCCAGGGCTGCTGTGGTCAGGATAGCGCCCATCAGTGCATCGGAATGGCCGACGATGTATTTGGTGGCTGCATGGATGGAGACATCAATGCCCAGATCAAATGAATCCCAGCCTATCGGTGTCGCCCAGGTGGAATCAGACACGACGACAGCGCCACGCGCATGGGCAGCAGCGGCAATGCCAGGAATGTCTTGTATTTCAAACGTCAAGGAACCTGGTGATTCCACAAACACCACCTTGGTATTAAATTGCATGAATTCTGCAATGCCACGGCCCACCAGCGGATCATAATAAGTAGTCGTGACACCAATTTTCTTGAGTAAGCCTTCGCAGAACAGGCGAGTAGGGTCATATACAGTATCAACCATCAGCAAGTGGTCACCTGGTTGCAGCAAGGCCAGCAAGGTGGTGGTGATGGCAGACAGACCAGAGGGTGTCAGCATGCAGGCGGCAGCGCCTTCAGCGGCGCACAGGGCCTGTTCCAGCGCCTGTGTGGTTTCATTGCCGTGGCGGCCATACACGCGGCGCGTACCACAGGCATTTTTCAGGGAAGCCACATCAGGGAACAACATGGTCGATGCACGTACCACGGATGGATTGACAAAGGCCGCATGATCCTTGCCCTTGCGACCGGCATGGGTCAGGCGGGTGGCAATTTGCAATGGGGTTTCGACTAAGTTCATAAAGCATCCGTTTCTGTGTTTGCTGATTTTTACCCCGGCATAGCCCATCCGTGAAAGACCTTGATTGCAGCAGGGGTAGTACAAGGCAGATGCTAACAACAGCTGGAAAGAATTTTTTACCAAATTATTTAGAAATTTATGCTATTTTTAGAAAAATATCCTACCAATTTAAAAATATGGACAAAATTGATCTAGAAATTCTGAATATTTTGCAGAAAGATGCCTCAATTGCACTGGCTGACCTGGCCCAGGCCGTGCATTTATCAGTCACCCCCTGCTGGCGGCGCGTGCAAAAACTGCAAGAAGACGGGGTCATCAAACAGCAAGTCACGCTGTGTGACCCGGTCAAGCTCAACCTGGGCCTGACAGTCATGGTGGCACTCAAGGCAGCCCAGCATAATGAGAAGTGGATGCAGCGCTTTATTGCCGGTGTCAGCGCGATTCCTGAAATCGTCGAAATCTTGCGCATGAGTGGCGAGATCGACTATCTGTTGAAAGTCTATGTGCCAGACATGGCAGGCTTTGACCAGGTGTATAAAAAGCTGGTGAAAGTAGCTGACCTGCAGGATGTCAGTTCCAGCTTTGTGATGGAAGTCATCAAGAACACCACGGCCCTGCCGCTCAATTATGCGGTGTTGAAAAGTGGTAGAGCCTAGAGTGCATTTTCTCGTAGGAGCGGCTTCAGCCGCGAACATTCTTGCCGTATCATGCATTCGCGGCTGAAGCCGCTCCTACAAAAGACAAGCCGTTTGCTTATCCACGGAAACGGTAGTGTTCCTGCGTAAACAAGTCTATGCCGCATTGCAGGTTTTCTATCCAGTCGAGAAAGGCTGTGATTGCTTCACGCCCCTGGAAGTAGCGGCCATGTTGCGGCACCAGCATATCCACATCCATCTTCCTGACCATGTTCGCCCACAGGCGGCAGACTTTATTGGACACCATATAGCGCTTGTGAAAACCGCTCATGGTATGCACATGATCGAGGAATTGTGCCCTGGTGGTGATGGCTGTTTCTATGTCATGGGCATCAACCATGGATGCCCCCACATCGCCAGAAAACAGGATTTTTGATTTACTGTCGTAGAACTGGAAATTGCCTTCTGCATGCAGGAAATGCGCAGGCACGGCGTGGATGATGGTATCGCGCAAACGCACAGGCATGCCTTCATCGGGGATGCCGACGATGCGACCTTCGGCACGATTCAGATTACAAAAATGGGGGACAAAGCGTGACCATAATTTGGAGACATACAGATCGCAATTGGTACCCATCAACCATTTGTCGAGTGCACCTATGATGTCCGGGTCCTGGTGCGATGCGAACAGATATTTGAGGTCTTTCTTGGGCAAATATTTGTGCAGGCTCACCAGCAGCGCGTTATAGGTCAGATTGCCAGAAGGGTCTATCAAAGCGCCCTCACCGTCAGAAACGACAAGGAACTGGTTGGCCTGGACGGCATGGTCTGCAGTGTCATCGAGCAGATCATTGAACATCACGCAGATGTGTTTGCCGTCATTAAAAAGTTCTATCGCCAATTGAGCCCCGCTTACCATGAATGTGAAATGATATTGTAGAAAAACTGGCAAAGCCGCTCTTGACATGGATCAAGAATAGCTAAAGCTGCTGGCTAATTCCCTTCACATGAAATCTTGTCATCCGTGTTTTCTGCTATAGCCCAAAGACTACAAAGCGACTAGACTCTTGTGAGCAGAAGTAAACCTATCCCCATTTTTCTGGCAAGTGCACGCATGATAGAACGCATACTATCCATCATCCTTCCTGTGTTCATTATCATAGGACTGGGTTACGCCTATGCCAGGCGCAAGGGACCTGCGGCTGCTGCGGACATGGTTTCAGTCAACCGCATCAGCATGGATGTGCTCTGCCCCTTGCTGATTTTTACCGCACTGGCGGGCAAGGATTTTGACGTGACCCGCAACCTGTGGCTGATACTGGCAGGGATTCTCATCGCCCTGGGTTCGGGTTTGCTGGCATGGCCAGTGGCGCGCCTGCTGGGCTATGATGCGCGCAGCTTCGTGCCACCGATGATGTATAACAATTGCGGCAATATGGGCCTGCCACTGGCGGCACTGGCCTTTGGTACCAGCGGCCTGTCGGCTGCGGTGGCCTTATTCATGGCTTGCAACCTGGTGTATTTCACGGTCGGTATACGCATCATCCAGCATGGGCATCCTGATCATAAGGATAATCCATGGCGTTTTTTGCTGAGTCCGATGATGCTGGCGATGGCGGCAGGCATGCTGTTTGCCATTCTGCATATTCCTCTGCAGCCCACCTTATTCCTGGCTTTGAAAATGACGGGCGATGCCTGCATACCCATCATGTTGTTTGCGCTGGGCGTGCGTATGCTGGACATCAATTTCGCCAGCTGGCGCATAGGCATGGCGGGTGCCATCGTTTGCCCTCTCGCTGGTTTGCTGGTGGCTGGGATACTGGAATTTATCTTGCCGCTGACAGCCACACAACGCGGCCAGATGTATCTGTTTGCAGCACTGCCACCAGCAGTATTTTGCTTCATGGTGGCGGAGCAATACAAACAGGAACCAGACAAGGTGGCTTCGATAGTCTTGCTCGGCAATGCCGCCGCTGTGCTATTCGTGCCGCTGGGTTTGTGGCTGGGTTTGCGCTAGCTATGGCTACCTATATTGCCACAACCAAGCAGTCAGTGAAAAGAATAGCAATGCCAGGATGAGGCCGCCATAGGTAAAACGATTAAACCCGGGGATCAGCACGCTGGTACCCGGCCGCTCTGGATGATAATACACTTTCACTGCAGCCCCGGCGGAAAACCTGGCAACGATATTGCGGGCAACACCTAGCGATGGTTCGCCACCGTAATATGCCCGCATCCCTTCATACCTGGCTCCGTTCAGGGTATATACGTATTGAATCCGCCACGTCCAGTTGGGCCCCTCCTTATATCCACTCAGCCGTGAAAAACGCTGCACCCTGGCATCCACTATTTCCCCCTCAGTCGCAGGCCATGAGCTGCTGCGCCATGCTCCCCACAGGTCGCGCGCGCCCAGGGCCAAAGCAAGCAAACCAAACAACGTCAACAGCAGGCAGGCAACTTGAGGGAAAGAATCAAAATTCATACATGCACTAGTGGATACCCTTAGAGGAGGCTAAGACTGAGGCTATATTAAACCAGTCTTTGCCAGATTGCTGTCGTTGCTGCCGCCTGGTTCAGGGAATAGAAATGCAGGCCAGGCGCACCACCAGCCAACAGGCGTTCGCACATGGCCGTCACCACATCCAGGCCAAAGGCTTTGATGGAGGCAGTATCGTCGCCATAACTGGCCAGCTTGAGGCGTATCCAGCGCGGGATTTCTGCGCCGCACATTTCAGAGAAACGCTGTAGCTGTGTGCTATTGGTGATAGGCATGATGCCTGCCACGATAGGTGCTGTCACGCCTGCCTTGCGCGCTTCTTCAGTAAAGCGGAAGTAGGCATCGGCATTATAAAAATACTGGGTGATGGCAGCATTGGCACCGGCATTCATCTTGCGCACGAAGCTGTTCAAATCATCTTGCGGTGAACGTGCCTGGGGATGCATTTCAGGATAGGCCGCCACTTCGATATGGAACCAGTCACCGGTTTCGGCACGGATGAATTCCACCAGCTCATTGGCATAACGGAATTCACCGCCCATGCCATAACCGCTGGGTAAGTCACCACGCAAAGCGACCAGGCGGCGGATATCATTAGCCTTGAAATCATTCAGGATAGCTCGTATGGATGCGCGAGTACCACCCACGCATGACAGATGCGGCGCGGCATCGTGGCCTTCGCGGCGTATCTCGGTCACGGTATCGAGCGTACCCTGCTGGGTAGTGCCACCAGCACCAAAAGTGACAGAGAAATATTTGGGTTTGAGTTCGGCCAGTTTGGCTCTTGTTGCACGCAGCTTTTCCGTGCCTTCCGCCGTTTTTGGCGGGAAAAATTCTATGCTGAAATCAGGCATTTTCATCTTTTTTCTGCTGCAATAATAAGGTCGAGAGTGCCCAGGAGATCACGCTGTACAACAAAGCGCCACCAACTGCAGCCCAGAAACCAGTGACATGGAAACCATCCACCATATTGGCCACTGCCCAGAACATCAGACCATTAATGATGAAGATGAACAAGCCCAGGCTCAATACTGTTGCAGGCAAAGTCAGTATCAAGACGATGGGGCGGATGATGGTGTTGACCAGGCCCAGCACTACAGCCACGACCAGTGCGGTGCCGAAGCTATCGATTTGTACTGAGGAAATCAAATAAGGGATAGCCAGCAAAGCCAGCGCATTGACCAACCAGGTTGCCAGTAAACGCATACATGCTCCTGTTGTAGAGGGATGAAGCTGTAGCCACAAGATACAGCTTCATTGCACACCTGTCCAAGTCTCCAAGCTTCAAACTGCAAACCCGGACAGGCGCTATAGTGGATTAATAACGGTAGTGATCTGGCTTGTAAGGGCCGTTTTGATTCACACCTATATAGGCAGCCTGTTCGTCTGTCAGCACGCTCAATTGTGCATTGAGTTTTTTCAATTGCAGACGCGCGACTTTTTCATCCAGGTGTTTAGGCAGAGTGTAGACGCCGACTGGATATTTCGCTGTATTGGCAAACAATTCGATTTGCGCAATAGTCTGGTTGGCGAAAGAAGAACTCATGACATAGGATGGGTGACCAGTACCGCAACCCAGGTTGACCAGACGGCCTTCTGCCAGCAGGATGATGCGTTTGCCGTCAGGGAAAATCACGTGGTCAACTTGTGGCTTGATGTTTTCCCAGGTGTATTGCTTCAATGCGGCGACGTCGATTTCATTATCGAAGTGACCGATGTTGCAAACGATGGCCTGGTCTTTCATCTTCAGCATGTGTGCATGGCTGATGACATGGTAGTTACCTGTTGTCGTCACGAAAATGTCGCCATGTTCAGCAGCGTATTCCATGGTCACGACGCGGTAGCCTTCCATCGCTGCCTGCAATGCGCAGATAGGATCGATTTCAGTTACCCATACTTGTGCAGACAAAGCACGCATGGCTTGCGCAGAACCCTTGCCTACATCACCGTAACCGGCGATAACGGCGACCTTGCCAGCGATCATGACGTCAGTTGCACGCTTGATGCCATCGACCAGGGATTCGCGGCAACCATACAGGTTGTCGAACTTGGACTTGGTGACGGAATCATTGACGTTGATAGCCGGGAAAGCCAGTTTGCCATCTTTGTGCATCTGGTACAGACGATGTACACCTGTCGTTGTTTCTTCTGTCACGCCCTTGATTTCTGCCAGACGTTTGGAGTACCAGGTACCATCAATCGCCAGGTGTTTTTTGATCGCATTGAACAGGCAGATTTCTTCTTCTGAACCTGGATTGGCCAATACAGAAATATCTGTTTCAGCACGTGTACCCAGATGCAGCAACAAGGTGGCATCGCCGCCATCGTCAAGGATCATGTTGGAATAGCCGCCGTCTTTCCATTCGAAAATGCGGTGGGTGAAATCCCAGTATTCATCCAGGTTTTCGCCTTTGAAAGCAAACACTGGTGTGCCGCCAGCAGCAATCGCCGCGGCTGCGTGATCTTGTGTGGAGTAGATATTGCAAGATGCCCAGCGCACTTCTGCACCCAGGGCCAGCAGTGTTTCGATGAGCACAGCAGTCTGGATAGTCATGTGCAGGGAACCGGTGATACGCGCACCCTTCAGAGGCTGGGTAGCCGCGAATTCTTCACGGATCGCCATCAGGCCTGGCATTTCTGTTTCTGCAATGCGGATTTCCTTGCGGCCCCAGTCAGCCAGACTCAGGTCAGCAACGAAAAAATCTTGGGAAGTATTGGATGTGTTTGTTACGACGGCGTTCATCACGCCCTCCTTTCTGATGAAAAAAGTAACGTGAGCGCGGTTATGGATATCCCAAGCCTGGCAAAAACTCGTAGTTTTCGTCGCAACGCTCCTTGGAAGATTTGAAGTATAGCGCAGCTCAGGCATTTTTGCTGATTTCTTGCATTATCAAATAAATAAGCAAAGAAATCAGCAAAATCGCTGTCAGGGCTGGTTTTGCGGATGACTCAGTTGCTTTTCAAAGCAGACGGCCTCTGCCTTGCCTACATATTTGCCAAAATTGGGAATACGGTGATAACCGTGTT
This sequence comes from Undibacterium sp. JH2W, assembly GCF_049340425.1. Lineage (NCBI taxonomy): Bacteria > Pseudomonadati > Pseudomonadota > Betaproteobacteria > Burkholderiales > Oxalobacteraceae > Undibacterium > Undibacterium sp. JH2W. The sequence continues at coordinate 47,722 of NZ_JBMPOT010000026.1, forward strand.
TTTCATAAAACGCAACAGCGCGCTGGTTGACCAGGCGGGTTTCCAGACGCAGCTTGTGGTAACCATATTCTTTGGCGGCATTTTCCAGATGTGTCAATACGGCAAGACCCACGCCTGCGACCTGGGCATACATACGCTTGACTTCTGCCACGCCTTCGCCCATGGGGCGGAAAGCGCCGCAGCCTATCGCCTTGCCTTCCGTATTACGTGCCAGCACGAATAGCGCACCAGGCACACGCACATCCTCTGCATCAAAGGATGAACGCCCGCAGCTACCAGTGATGGCAGCCAGGCGGACAGACAGTTCATCCAACAAAACCGCAGCCTCAGGCAAGCCTGGGTCTGCTGCGGCGATATAAAACTCATACATGCGAGTGAGCACCTGCCAGCCTGTCAATGCCCGTCGAAATTACAGACGGTAAACAGGAGCAAGCCGCTGTCCTGGATGATTTTTGAACCGCCCAGTTCAGGCAAATCTACAATGACGGCACCCTCTACTACGGTTGCGCCCAGACGCTCGAGCAATTTCTTGCCTGCCATCATGGTACCGCCAGTGGCAATCAGGTCATCGATGAGGACGACGCGGTCGCCTTTTTTGCAGGCGTCGGAATGCAGTTCTACTGTGGCGCTGCCGTATTCCAGCTCATACTGTTCGGACACGGTATGGAAAGGCAGTTTGCCTTTCTTGCGAATAGGCACAAAACCCAGGTTCAGCTCATAGGCCACCACAGAACCGATGATGAAGCCACGTGCGTCCAGGCCAGCCACGACGTCGAGCTTTTCATCCATGTAGCGGTGCACGAACATATCGATCAGTACGCGGAATACTTTAGGATTTTGCAACAAGGGGGTAATGTCGCGGAACATCACGCCTGCTTGTGGCCAGTTTTCCACCGTGCGTATATGTTGTTTAATGTATTCGGCCGGATTCAACATCGAGCATGTCCTTCAATTTTTAAAAATAACCCGCTATTTTAACAGCCGCTGCTCTGCTCTAGCGACTGCTTCGGAAGTTCCCCTGACAACGACCACATCACCATTCTGTAAAACAATGTCATCCAGATGATCCAGCCTGACTTTGCCACGCCGGACGGCATGAATATCGACTTCAAATTCTTGCAACTTCAGATCTGCCAAATGCAATCCCAGTGCGTTGGCTCGCTCGGTCAACACCACGGTATGCAGGCGTATCTGCATGTTTTCTGGACTATCGGTTGCATCGCTGGCACCATGGAAGAAACCCCGCAAGGATTCATAGCGCGCATCCCTGGCTGCCTGCACCCTGTGCACCACGCGGCGCAAAGGCACGCCCAGCATGACCAGGGCATGGGATGCCAGCATCAGGCTGCCTTCCATGAGTTCGGGCACGACTTCCGTCGCACCGGCCGCCCGGAGTTTATCCAGGTCCACGTCATCATGGCTGCGAACGATGACAGGCAGGCTGGGGTTCATTTCATTGACGAAATGCAAAACCTTGAGGGCAGATGCAGTACTGGTATACGTCACCACCAGCGCCGAAGCGCGGTTAACACCGGCAGCCAGCAGGCTTTCTCGCCTGGCGGCATCGCCATATGAGACATTGGCACCGGCAGTTTGCGCTTCCCGCACGCGGTCGGGGTCCAGATCCAGGGCGTGATAATCTATATTTTCTTCAGCCAGGATACGTGCCAGGCTTTGGCCGCTACGACCAAAACCAGCGATGATGACATGCTTCTTGGTCGTCATGGTGCGTGCGGCGATCTGTGTCAGTGCCAGCGATTGCATCATCCATTCATTGGCAGAGAATTTCATGACAATGGCATCTGACTTGGCCAGGATGAAAGGTGAGATCAGCATGGAAATCACCATGGATGCGAGTATCAATTGCACCAGCAAGGGATCAACCAGTTGCAGACCACCCGCCTGATTCAATAAAACGAAACCAAATTCACCCGCCTGCGCCAGTCCCAAACCTGTGCGCAGGGCAACACTGGTGGAATTACCAAAAACCTTGGCCAATGCGGCAATAAGAACAAACTTCAACAAGACCGGTCCGGTCAGCAACAGCAATACCAGCCAAAAATGTTCAAATACCAGATGCACATTGAGCAGCATGCCCACGGTAATAAAGAACAAGCCCAGCAAGACATCGCGAAAGGGCTTGATATCCTCTTCCACCTGATGCCGGTATTCAGTTTCAGAAATCAGCATGCCTGCGACGAATGCCCCCAGCGCCATGGACAGGCCAGCCTTCTCGGTCAGCCAGGCAGCGCCCAGGGTAATGAACAAGAGGTTCAGCATGAACAACTCTTGCGAGCGCCGCTTGACAACGATATGAAACCAGGCGCGCATGAGCTTTTGCCCGACCACCAGCAATAACACCAGCACCAGCACAGCCTTGCCACTGGCCCAGGCCAGGGTTTGCATCAAGTCTGGCGATTTTGAAGCCAGGGCTGGCACCAGGATCAGCAGCGGCACCACAGCCAGATCCTGGAACAACAGCACACTGATGATTTGCCGCCCATGCAGGCTTTCCAATTCCAGTCTCTCTGTGAGCATTTTGGAGACGATGGCGGTGGAGGACATGGCCAGCGCGCCACCGAGAGCAAATGAGGCTTCCCAGCTGATCTGGAACAATTGCGGCAACCAGCGGCTGGCAGCCCAGCCAAATACCATGCTGGTAAAGATGGTGACCAGCACTTGCGCCATGCCAAGACCAAACACTGCCTTGCGCATGGCCATGAGTTTGGAAAGCGAGAACTCCAGCCCTATCGAAAACATCAGGAAAACCACGCCGAATTCGGCCAGTTCATGGGTGACTGCACCATCCTCGGCCACGCCAAAACCATGCGGCCCGATGAAAATACCTACCACCAGATAACCCAGCATGGGCGGTAGCTGCAACATGCGGAATGCGACCACGCCCAATACGGCAGCGGCCAACAATAATAGTGTAGTGTCTAGACCTGTCATGCTGCCTATTATTGCCGATTTATAGACCTGCCATCCTGCTTTTGGGCAAACATTATTCATTACGTTACAACTGGCAAAGTTTTTGCTTTGAGGATTTCGTTTATACTTCCGGCATGAATGAACTGAATGCACCTTTAACTTTTGAACAACAAGCCAAGGCCAGCACGGCCCTCGCTGCGCAACGCGCCCTGAAACTGGCATGTGAAACCCTGCAAATCGAGGCCGATGCCTTGCTGGCACTGCAAAAGCGCCTGGGCAATGGTGATGCTGCCGGTTTTTCCCAGGCAGTCAGCATGTTGTTGGCATGCCACGGTAGGGTCGTGGTATCTGGCATAGGCAAGTCTGGTCACATTGCCCGCAAAATAGCTGCGACCTTTGCCTCGACTGGCACGCCCTCGTTTTTTGTCCATCCGGCAGAAGCTGCGCATGGCGACCTCGGCATGGTGACTTCGCAGGATGTATTTATTGCGATTTCCTATTCCGGCGAGGCGGCGGAACTGATGTCCATCCTGCCCATCATCAAACGCCTGGGTGTGAAACTGATCGCTATGACGGGCAACCCTGAATCCAGCCTGGGCAAACTGGCGGATATTCATCTGAACCTGCATGTCGATAAAGAAGCCTGCCCGCTGAACCTGGCACCAACGGCCAGCACAACGGTCACCCTGGCGCTGGGTGATGCCCTCGCTGTGGCCGTGCTGGATGCACGTGGCTTTCGCGAAGAAGACTTTGCCCGCTCCCACCCTGGCGGCTCACTTGGCCGCCGCCTGCTGACGCATGTCAGGGATGTCATGCGGGTTGATGAAGCCATACCGCAAGTCGGCCCGGAAACCAGCCTGAAGACTGCGCTGCTGGAAATTACCAAAAAAGGCATGGCGATGACCGCCGTGGTGGATGAACAGCAGCAGGTGCTTGGTATATTCACCGACGGCGACTTGCGCCGCCTGATGGATGGCACCCGCGACTTTACCCAATTACGCATTGCCGATGTCATGAACCATAGCCCGCGTCGCATACGTCCGGAACAATTGGCGGTAGAAGCCGTCGAAGTCATGGAAACTTACCGCATCAACCAGTTACTGGTCGCCGACGACCAGGGCAAGCTGGTAGGTGCCTTACATATACATGACTTGACCAGGGCCAAGGTGATTTGATGGATATAGCGATAGCAACAACAAGGGCCAGCCAGGTCAGATTAATGATCTTTGATGTGGATGGCATACTGACCGACGGCAGCCTGTATTTTGGGCCCGAAGGTGAAATGATGAAGTGCTTTAATGTGCTGGATGGTCAGGGCATCAAGCTCTTGCAACAGGCTGGCATCATCACGGCCATCATCAGTGCGAGGCAATCAGCCATCGTCAGCAAGCGTGCCGCGGATCTGGGTATCAGCCATGTCTGCCAGGGCATTCATGACAAGAAAACTGCCTTCCTGGATTTGCTGGCAAAACTGGATATCCCTGCAGAAGCCTGTGGTTTTATCGGTGATGATGTCATCGACTTGCCCATACTGACGCGTGTGGGTTTTGCTGCCAGCGTGCCAAATGCGCATGCAGAAGTGCAACAGCGCGTGCTCTACATCACCAGGGCCAGCGGCGGCCAGGGCGCAGCACGCGAAGTTTGCGATTTCATCCTGCGAGCCCAGGGCAAATATGAACAGGCTCTACAAGCATATCTGACATGAAATCCCATTTGACCATAGACCGCTTCCGCATCTGGCTGGCCGTGATACTGCTGGGCATACTGACCCTGGGCACCATCTGGGTCATGGAAGTCATACGTCGTAATGGCGACGATGAACAAAACCGCAGCTCAGCCAGATCAGCACCGGATTACTATGTAGAGAAATTCAATTTCATCCGTTTGTCGAATAATGGCAAGGCCAATTACCATATTACTGGTGACAGCCTGGTACACCTGCCACGTAACGACAATATAGAAATCAAACATCCGCAGATCAACAGCTTTGATCAGGACCGTCCCCCCTTGCACCTGCGTGCCGACCTGGCCGTGGTATCGCAAAAATCCAATGTCATCACACCCAAGCGTGAGCATGATGAAGTGCATTTATATGACAATGTCAGCATGGAAAGGCCCGAAGGCCTGAGTTCACAATTCGTCCATGTGGAATCGGAGTATCTATTGCTGTTGCCAGATGATGATATCGTCAAGACCGATAAACCCATCACCATCACCACCGGTAAATCGACATCGACCGCAACCGGCATGCTGGCCAATAACTCTACCCAACACCTGGCCCTGTTAAGCAAAGTCCGCATCGCGCTCAAGAAGCGTGAAGCGGTGAATGCAGTTAAAACCAAATAATTGAGAAAGCGATCATTTATATGACACTTACTAAATTCGGCATTACCCATTTATTCAGCCTCGCCTGCCTGGGCCTGGTCAGTGCAACTGCATATGCAGAAAAAGCCGACAGCAACAAGGAAACCGTCATCGAAGCTGGTTATGGCGAGAGCGATGGCAAGACCAGTGTGCGCAGATTATCCAAGGGTGTCGCCCTGGTGCGTGGCACCCTGAATGTCAAGGCAGAAAATGCCGTCGTCACTGAGGCGCCAAATGGCGATCAATTTGTAGTACTGACTGGTGGCAGCAACCGCAAGGTTACATTTCGCCAAAAGCGCGATGGCGGGCCTGATCTGTGGGTAGATGGCGAAGCTGAACGTGCGGAATACAATCAAAGCACGGAAATCGTCAAATTCTTTTCCAAGGCCAAGGTACGCTATCTGGAAGGCAGTAAAGTCACCCAGGAACAGGCTGGCGAATACCTGTCTTATGACAGCAAGAACGAAGTGTTTGTAGGCACCAACTCCACCAGTGGTCAGTTTGTAGAAGGCTCGGGCAGCCTGAAAATCATCTTGCAACCAAAACCAGAAAAACAGGCTAATTAAGATGACAGCACAGTCAGGCAGCACCTTGCTGGTCAAGGGTTTGCAAAAACGTTATGGTGCACGCCAGGTCGTGCGTGATGTTTCCCTGCTATTGAAAAGTGGTGAAGTGGTGGGTTTGCTGGGGCCGAATGGCGCAGGCAAAACCACGTCTTTCTACATGATCGTCGGCCTGGTGCCTTCCGACGCTGGCGATATCATTATCGATGATGTCAATATCTCGCAATTGCCTATCCATGAGCGCGCCGTGCTCGGCCTGTCTTACCTGCCGCAGGAAGCTTCGGTGTTCCGCAAGCTGACAGTAGAAGACAATATCCGCGCAGTACTGGAATTGCAAAAAGACAGCGATGGTAAATTCCTCGGCAGCAAGAAAATCGAGCAAAGGCTGAATGCCTTACTGGCAGATTTGCAAATAGAAAAAATACGTGAGAGCCAGGCTTTGTCACTCTCAGGTGGTGAACGCCGCCGCGTCGAGATTGCCCGTGCACTGGCAACCAATCCACGCTTTGTCTTGCTGGATGAACCCTTTGCCGGTGTTGATCCTATCGCGGTCATCGAAATCCAGCGCATCGTCCGCTTCCTCAAGGAGCGTGGCATAGGCGTACTGATCACCGATCATAACGTCCGCGAAACCCTGGGTATCTGCGATCACGCTTACATCATCAATCAAGGCGCGGTACTTGCCAGTGGCAAGCCTGACGACATCATACAAAATGAATCTGTACGTCGCGTTTATCTCGGAGAACACTTCCGGATGTGACGGGAATCATCATGAAACAAAGCCTGCAACTACGTACTTCACAACATCTGGCCTTAACGCCGCAATTGCAGCAATCAATACGATTATTGCAGTTATCGACTTTGGAATTGCATCAGGAGCTGGAGACGCTGCTGACCGATAATCCCATGCTGGAACGCGTCGATGATCCACTCGACCATGCCGTGCGCCTGCTGGCCGATGGCGCCATCAATACAACGAGTACCTCGGCTGATGCAGGCATGGAAGTGCCTGCACAAAGAGAAGAAAGCGATAAATCCACCGAGCCAGCCGCCGCCGATGCCGAAACTGTCATCAGCAATGACAGCACCACTTCCAGCGAAGAAGACTGGGGCTTTGATGATGTACAGCATGGCAGCAAGTCTGGTGATGATGAAGATGGCCGCCCGCAACTGGGTGCCGCCCACATCACCCTGCGTGAACATCTGCTTGAGCAAATGCGCCTGAACCTGCGTGAGCCGCGTGACCGTGCCTTAGTCGAGCTGATGATAGATGCGCTCGACAATAACGGTTACCTGACCGAAACCCTGGATGAAATACATGCCAGTTTGCCATTGGAACTCTGTGTAGAGGCAGAAGAACTAGCCTTTGCCCTGAATATGCTGCAAAGCTTTGACCCGGCAGGTGTTGGTGCGCGCAGCCCTTCAGAATGCCTGGCCCTGCAAATCAGGCGCATGCCCAAAGTGGCTTTTGTCACGCGCAGGCTGGCGTTGCAAATTGTTGAAACACAACTGGCTTTATTTGCACAGAGAGATTTCACCAAACTCAAGAAAATCCTCGATTGCGATGATGAAGATTTGCGCGATGCACAAACCATCATACGCCTGTGCCAGCCACGGCCTGGCATTGCCTTTGCCGCCGATGAATCAGATTATGTCGTGCCAGATGTGATCGTCAGAAAATCTGGCAATGGCTGGCAAGTCATGCTGAATCAGGATGTCATGCCCAGGCTGCGAGTGAGCAGCGTGTATGCCAACATCATGAAGCAAAACCGCGGTGAAGCTGGCCTTGGTGCGCAATTGCAGGAAGCTCGCTGGCTCATCAAAAATATGCGGCAGCGCTTTGATACTATTTTGCGCGTTGCACAAGCGATAGTTGAAAGGCAACGCAATTTTTTCACCCATGGTGCTGTTGCCATGCGCCCCCTTGTTTTGCGCGAAATTGCTGATACACTAGGATTACACGAGAGCACTATCTCACGTGTGACAACCCAAAAATACATGTTGACCCCACATGGCATGTTTGAGTTGAAGTACTTTTTCGGCAGCCATGTCGCGACGGAAACAGGGGGTGAAGCATCTTCCACCGCGATACGTGCACTCATCAAGCAGTTGATAGGAGCAGAAGACCAGAAAAGCCCACTCTCTGATAGCAAAATTGCAGACATGCTGGGTGAACAGGGCATGGTAATTGCCCGACGGACAGTTGCCAAATACCGTGAAGCCCTGAAAATCCCCCCAGTCAGTTTGCGTAAATCTTTGTAAGTAGTCCTTGTAATCACGGTTTGAATTGCTATATATGATTTAGCTCAAGGCAAATAAATGCCAAGAGTGTATCGTTACAGCAAGCAACATCACTATAGGAGCACAGTATGAATCTCACCATCAGTGGACACCACGTCGAAGTAACTCCTGCAATTCGTGAATATGTACATACCAAACTAGAACGTATCAGGCGACATTTCGACCAGGTCATTGATATCGCCGTCATCCTGACGGTGGACAAGCTCCGGGAAAAGGAAAAACGACACAAAGCCGACATTAATTTGCATATCAGCGGTAAAGATATTCACGTTGAAAGCCTGGCACATGATCTATATGCAGCAATTGATGCCCTGGTAGATAAACTGGATCGTCAGGTCATCAAGCACAAAGATAAAATGCAAGACCATCAGCACGACGCCATCAAGCACATACCTGACCCGGCATCGGCTTCATAAGACCCCAGTCCTTGCCCTAACAGGGTTGTGGACATCCAAAACAAGGACGCTAAAGGCGTCCTTTTTGTTGGGTGAGTGGTTTCTTGTAGGTCTCGTTTCTGACATTTCAAATAAATTATTTACTTTTATTGCTGTTTGTCACATACGTCGCTCAACAAGCTGCGAGTTAGTTGATTCACGGCATTTGTATTAACGTCATTCCAGCGTGGGTTTGGCTGGAATCCACCGGGCTGGCGCTCCAGCGGCGTTTGTTGTATGCCATGTCGCTCGTTACAGGCGTACTTTGACTAAAACTTTTGCCCTTCGTGGATACAAGCCGGGTCTCGGCCCGGCAGCCGAAATACTTTCTTAGCGTCGCCAAAGTAAGTATTCAAAGAAAGGCGACCCAGGCGTAGCCGCCCCTGCGGGGTTCCCGTTTATTCGGTACAAAAAATGGGAACTGCGAACGTCAAAAACAACTACAACCCCAAAGTCAAACTCAACGGCAACGGCAACGGCAACGGCAACGGCAACGGCAACGGCAACGGCAACGGCAACGAGCGTGTCGCCCTTACTCTATTTCCTCATAAACATATACACCCCGTGACGCCCAAGCCTGACAAAGTTAAAATAGCAGCTTCATCCCTTACCTGCATAGTCAACATCATGAGCGAATTTGTCCTCACCTCCGTCAAAAACAATATAGGCTACATCACCCTCGACAGACCCAAAGCCTTGAACTCGCTGTCTCTCGATATGGTAAGAGCACTGACGACAACCTTGCTGACCTGGCAGGATGATCAAAGCGTGCGTGCAGTGTTCATTCACAGCAGCAGTGAGAAAGCATTTTGTGCTGGTGGTGATATTCGTTTTTTCTACGATGTGGGCACTGCCACCCCAAAAGGTGACTCGGCCTTGCTGGAAGATTTTTTCACGGAAGAATATGCCTTAAATCATTTAATCCATTTCTACCCAAAACCCTATATCGCCCTGATGAATGGCGTGGTCATGGGCGGTGGCATGGGTATCGCCCAGGCAGGGTCAGATTGCCGTTTGCGCATCGTCACTGAGCGTACCAAGATGGCCATGCCGGAAGTGAATATCGGCCTTTTCCCTGATGTAGGCGGCGGCTATTTCCTGTCGCGCACTGAGGGTGAAATTGGTACTTACCTGGGACTGACTGGCGAGATCATTACCGCCGCTGATGCCATCTATGCCGGGCTGGCAGATGTCTGCATCCCCACCACTGAAATACCAGCATTGATGAATTTGCTCAGTGAAAGCACAGCCACGGACCTGCGCGTGGCAATACGTGATTTCGCGGCAACTTTTGCAGACCGGGCAAAACCGGATACCAGCAAACTGGCAACGCAACATGCGGCCATTGATGACATCTTCGCAGGTAATAGCGTCACTACCATCAGTGAAAAACTGCAGCAAAACAGCAACGAATTCGCCCAGCAAACCCTGGCCACCATGCAAAAGCGCTCACCCTTGCTGATGTCAGTCACACTGGAACAACTGCGTCGCAGTAAAGACATGACGGTATCAGCCTGCCTGCGCATGGAAAGAAACATGGTACGCCACTGCTTCAAGCATGGTGAAGTGCTAGAAGGTGTACGCGCCCTGGTGGTAGACAAAGACAATACACCACGCTGGTCACCTGCAACTTTGGCGGAAGTAACCGTCGAACAAGTAACAGGATTCTTTGCCGAAGCCTGGCCTGCTCATGCGCATCCTTTGCGGTATTTGGAAGGGTGAAATTAATTAAAGATTTTGATCAATCACAAATTTAGCAATTTGCGCAACGGTTGTATTGACGTTGCTTTTTGAAGTTGCGGTTGCTTTTGATTTTCAGCTGTTCCCATGTGTAGCTGCCGTTTGTGCAGCACAGAAAATGGATTAAGAAGAGCCGCTGTCTGAGCGAAGCGAGTTTCGGATCTTCCCATTTTTTGTACTGCACAAACGGGAACCCCGCAGGGGCAGCTACGCCTGGGTCGCCTTCTTTGGCATACCTTTCTTGGCGACGTGTATAGAACAGGGACATAGGTTACAGGTGTATTGAGACATAGGTAACACATTTAAACGGATTTCTTTTGCGTTCGCAAATCA
>NZ_JBMPOT010000027.1:0-55685 GCF_049340425.1 Undibacterium sp. JH2W
CTGGCCCTGTGTTGACTTTCTCTGGCGCAGGCCCGCATCAACTGACTATCGTTGATGACATCGCTGGTGCGAATAATATCGACCTGTCGTATATCTCCATCACCGGTGGTACGCTGGTGTATGACGTAACTTCGTCTTCCAATGCGACAGGTGGCAGCGTCAATAACATCACGACTTCCAATGCGATTACGGTGTCTGGTGGTGCGATAGTCACAGCAGGCATTGTTGGCACCAGCCCAAGCAATGGCGGTGGTACAGCCCTGGCACCGATAGCCCTGACTGCAGGCGGCGTATTCAACAGCACAGCAAACGTGAACGACAACTTTACTGGTAATGCTGCGGCACTGGTGGGTACCACGGTCAATGGCAATGCAGGTGATGCAGACATGATCACCTTTACTGGTGGCGGCAGTATCGTTATTGGTGGTGGCAATACGATTACCAACATCAAAACCTTGGCAACTGACAATACCTCGACAGACGTGTACTTCAACGTTGCTACATCGGGTATTACTACCGTTAATGGTGGCACAGGCAATGACCGCGTATTCCTGGCGAACTCAGGCAGCTCCATGCTGGCAGGTAATATCAACCTTGGCAACGGTAATAACCAGTTGACACTGGAAGCGAAAGCTTACAGCGGTACTTTCACCGCTGGTTCCGGTACCAGTGATGTGCTGATATTTGCCAACGGCAGCAATATTTCTGCGGCCAATATCACTGGTTTCGAGCAGGCATTGTTCACTACTGGCGGTTCGTTCACCATGACAGCTGCACAGCTGGCTGCATTTACAAGCATAACAGCAACAGGTACAGAAACTATCACACTGACAACATCAGGTACTATTGCTGGCGTAGCTAACGTTGAAAACTATGTATTGGCTAATGGCACCAATACCTTTACAGGCGCTGCTGGTCTGATCTCTGTTACTGGTGGTACTGGTAGCGACACTATCAACGTCAGTAGCGTCATGATCTCTGCTACTGTTGCTCCTAACGGTATCAACGGTGGCCTTGGTGCTGATACGCTGAATGTTAGTGCAGTCACTGCTGCCCTGGACATGTCTGCCAAAGTGACAGGCGTTGAAACAGTGAATGTCACTGGCGGTACCAACGCTGCATGGACAATCACTAACGAAAACGGTGCTGGCGTGACTTTGAACTTCACTAAGTCTGCTGCTACCGATATCAACAACGTGATTCTGGGCACAGGTGGTCAGACTCTGAACATCCTGGGTACAGGTACAGGCAACACAACCATCACTGGTGGTGCTGGTGCTGATACCATCAACCTGTCCACAACTGCAACAGGTATCGATACAATCGCTACTGGTTCTGTATTGGCTAACATCGATACAGTGGCAAACTTCAAAATTGCTGGCGCTGACGTGTTCAAAACTGGCACAGCAGCGACAACATTGAACTTGTTGTCTATCGCTACTGCTGATACATCAACTCTGGCAGCCGCTATCGCTACAGCTGCAACTGCAGCTGGTGCAGCTCTGGCAGCGAATACCCAGGCTTATGTCATCACTGTAGCCGCAGGTACAGCAGCTGGTACTTATGCCTTCCAAAACAGCGGTGCTACTGTAGGTGCTGTTGATGCAACTGACTTTATCGTTAAACTCGTAGGCGCAGGTTCCATCGTCGCTGCCGATTTCATCGCTTAATTTGGTGTAAATTGTAAGTATCAAGGCGGGGGCAGATCCTCAGCCTTGATCAAATGGAGATGCAAAAACAAACAAGCCCGGCACGGTACAGTGCCGGGCTTGTTTGTTTCTAAGGGGGGATACCTGGCTGAATAGTCGAGAAATCTCCTTGAAAAAGGTAAAATGCCGGTATTCCGTCACTGCGAGCTAACATGACTGCCTCAAATTCCACCTCTTCCTTGCAACAAATTACGATTACCCGCCCGGATGACTGGCATTTGCATGTGCGCGATGGCGCGGCCCTGGCCAGCGTGTTACCGCATACGGCAGCGCAGTTTGCCCGCGCCATCATCATGCCAAATTTGAAACCACCAGTCACGACGACTGAGCAGGCAGCGGCGTATCGCCAGCGTATCCTGGCTGCCGTTCCAGCAGGCATGAATTTCGAGCCGCTGATGACTTTGTATCTGACAAATAACACGCCGCCAGATGAAATCCGCCGCGCCAAAGACAGTGGCTTTGTCCATGCAGTGAAATTATATCCAGCAGGTGCCACCACCAATTCCGATGCCGGCGTGACTGATCTGAGAAACTGCTATAAGACTTTGGAAACCATGCAGGAAGTCGGCTTGCCCTTCCTGGTGCATGGTGAGGTGACTGACCCCGAGATAGACTTGTTTGACCGCGAAGCAGTGTTTATCGATAAAGTCATGCAGCCTTTGCGCAAAGACATGCCAGAATTAAAAGTGGTGTTTGAGCATATCACCACCAGCGATGCCGCTGCTTATGTGGCAGAATCCGGCGGCCCGATTGCAGCGACGATTACTGCTCATCACTTGCTGTATAACCGCAATGAGATTTTCAAAGGCGGCATACGCCCACATTATTACTGCTTGCCTGTACTGAAACGTGAAACACATAGACAGGCGCTGGTGAGAGCGGCCATTTCAGGTAGCAAGCGTTTCTTCCTGGGTACGGATTCTGCCCCGCATGCCAAAGGCCTGAAAGAGCACGCCTGTGGTTGTGCGGGTTGCTATACCGCCATGCATGCCATGGAATTGTATACCCAGGCTTTTGAGCAGGCTGGTGCATTGGATCAACTCGAGGCATTTGCCAGCTTTAACGGTCCTGACTTTTATCAGTTGCCGCGCAATAGTGGTCACATCACCATGGTACGCCAGGACTGGCAAATGCCGGCAGAATTGCCGTTTGCCGATAGCAGCATAGTCCCGCTCAATAGTGGCGAGACGTTGCACTGGAAAATGCTGGCTGTCTAATTTTTGTCTGTATTCCCATGACAGCACGTTTTTTTGATGGCATAGACTGGTCACAAGCTTGGTTTGCTGCGGTACTTCAAGCCGCCCAAGCTTTGCTGGTAGCAGACGATTGGCGAGCGCAGCTCAATCAAGTGACAATGCAGGCAGGTTTGACAAATCATCTTGGATTGCCGCTGCGCTTTATCATGCAGGAAGAATTACCCGAAGGCGCTGCTTATGAAGCACATATCAGTGCCACTGGCCTGGTTCCCACACGCGAGAACCTGCATGATTTCTTCAATGCTCTGGTCTGGCTGACTTTTCCTGCTATCAAGCGGCAGTTGAATGCCATGCAGGCGGCGCAAATTGCCACTTTGGGGATAGGCAAGTCCCGTGGTCCGGCGCGTGATGCAGCGACCATTTTTGACGAAAATGCGGCTTTGCTCGTCGTTGCCGATACACCGGAAGGTGCAAGTCTGATCGCAGCATTGCGCATGCATGCATGGCAGGATGCCTTCGTTAAACAGGCAGATAAATTCGGGCGTTGTGCTGAAGTCTGCTGCTTTGGTCATGCCCTGATGGAAAAACTGGTCAAACCATATAAGGCAATCACTGCACATACCTGGGTAGTAATGGTCGAGCCGGATTATTTCAAGCTGGATGCAATCGCCAGACGTGCACATACTGATGAGCTAGTGGCTCAGCAACTCGCAAGCCAGGTTCTGACAACCGCAGCCTACACCCCTTTACCCATACTCGGCATACCAGGCTGGTGGCCACTTCAGGATGCAGCTTTTTATGAAGACCAGCAAGTCTTCAGGGCAAAACGCCAGAGTTGAATCCAGCGCTCTTGGTGTCGCATGGGCTTGCCGGATCAGGTGGCAGCCTTGCTCTGCAAGATATGGAACAACTGATCCTTCAGACTCAGGCGTACTTTCTTCAAGCCTTCCAGTGCGACATCCCCTAAATGTTCGGCACCGTTTTCTGCTCGATTGATGGCTTTGTCTGCTTCATCATATTCAGTAAACAGCTTGGCAAAATGAGCATTGTCAGCTTTTAGTTCATGTATGGCTTGCTTGAAATGAGGAAATTCTGTGGAAAGAGGATGGTGGTCTACTTGCATGGATATTCCTTTGGTGATTTTGAGGAAGAAATTTTCCTTGTCTACATACTAAACTTGTAAGGCCCCGCATTGATGATCTGGATCAAGTCAAGCCAGGAAAGGTTTTTGTTTTTTTCAGGTTTGCCGCAGAGAAATTTGAATCAAGAAGCAAATAGCCGAATTCAGGTAAAATAATTGTGCAACGCGGCGCAGGTCAGTAAATGTCGCAAAGACTTGGTTTGGCGCTTCACTCGCTGCCTGGATCTCTGATCAGGGCAAATCCTGCCATATGACTTTAGGTTAAACCGGAACTGGCTGCAGCCATGCTCAGCAAGCATACACATCATCCAGAATTAGCCGATACGCGGCCAGCCCAGCGCTTTGCTACCTTGTCATTGCGTAAGGCTATCGTATTTGGTATCGGCCTGGGCATACTGATACCGGCTATCTTGCTAGGCAGCGTGCTTGCCAGAGACAGCTATGAACGCGAGTATGAAGTGCGCGTGCGTGGCCCACTCAAGCAATATGCCAGCATGCTGGAGCAAACCATGCCCGTGCCACTATGGCAGGTGGATGCCAGCAGTGCCCAGAGTTTTGTCAATTCTGTCATGCTCAATCCTGATGTCGTACGCATCGTGGTTGAAGATGCAGCCCTGGGGCGCTTTGTCCATGCCGAACAAAGCAATGCCCAAAACCAGGGTTTGATTAGCGAGACCCGTGATATACGCAAGGATGGCACCGTCATAGGGCGGGTCACGATAGTCATGAGCAGCCACTGGATGGAAGAGGAGTTTTTCAAAAAATTCCTCAAGGGCGGGCTTGCCATCCTGGTGCAATTGCTGATTTCGTTTTTCCTGTTATGGTTGTTGTTCCAAAAGCGCATGATGCGTCCCTTGCAGCAATTGCAGCGTGATGTAGACCGACTGGGGGAAGGGCAGTTGACG
This sequence comes from Undibacterium sp. JH2W, assembly GCF_049340425.1. Taxonomy (NCBI): domain Bacteria; kingdom Pseudomonadati; phylum Pseudomonadota; class Betaproteobacteria; order Burkholderiales; family Oxalobacteraceae; genus Undibacterium; species Undibacterium sp. JH2W. The sequence continues at coordinate 4,952 of NZ_JBMPOT010000027.1, forward strand.
CAAGCCGTGAGCGTCGCCAGGCCCGATGAGTTGGGTAGTCTGGCACTGGGGGTGGATTCCATGCGCTTGCGCCTGGGAGAATTAATGAATGAGCAAGCCAGTCACAATGCCACGCTGGAACAGCGCGTCGCAGACCGCACCAGAGAATTGCATGTCTCGAATCAGGAATTGCGTACCGCACTGGATGACTTGAATACCGCCCATGCCGAAATTCAGCGCAGTGACAGGATGGCTGCCCTGGGTTCATTGGTGGCAGGTGTTGCTCATGAACTCAATACACCCATCGGTAATTCTGTCACCGTCGCCAGCACCATCCATGATCTCAGCAAGGAGTTCAATACCAAAATGGTGCAGGGCGTCACCCGCGCGGCACTGCAAATTTATATAGAAAATAATTTGCAGGCCAGCGATATTCTCTTGCGCAACCTCAATAGTGCAGCGGAACTGATAGGCAGCTTCAAGCGTGTGGCAGTGGACAGAACCAGTGCCCAGCGGCGTGTCTTCATGCTCGATGAAGTAGTACGAGAAACAGTGCTGACCATGGGGGCCAGCATCAAGCGCCATGCGCATGATGTACGCATGGACATTCCAGCCACGATACGCATGGATGCCTACCCGGGTTTGCTGGGACAGATCATCAGCAACCTGATTAATAATGCGATTTTGCATGGCTTTGAGGGGCGCGAGAATGGTGATATCGATATTCGGGCGCGTTTGCTGGCGACGGAACCGCCTACTGTGGAGTTGAGCGTGAATGACAATGGTATCGGTATCAGCGAAGCCAATCTGGGCCGTATCTTTGACCCCTTCTTTACTACCAAGCTGGGGCAAGGTGGCAGCGGCCTGGGTTTGAATATCGTCTACAACCTGGTCAGTGATGTGCTTGGTGGCAGCATACGGGTAGAAAGCCAGCCAGGACTGGGCAGCAGTTTTATCATGCAGTTGCCACTCTGCGCACCAGGCCATGAAGAACCCTTCGATTGACAGTATCAGTACCCTTAATGCCCAGCCTTGGCCACATCAGACCAGCCTTGCGGGCAATTCACTTGGGAGGACAGTTTTTGATACTCACCAGTAGCGCGCAATTTTTTCAAGCCAGCATTGAAAGCAGCGACCCTGCCAGCACTTGTTGGCAGGCCACGTGACATCATCAGGTGGGTGGTAAAGCTGTCAGTCATCAGTTTTGGATGTGCTGACAGTTGTGCTGCATCAGCCGGAGAAAAATTGCGTGCCAATAAATCACAGGTGACGTTTCTTTCCATGGGGGCGATATCCACACGCTTTAACAATAGCAGTTTGAGGGCAGCCATATCATTCGGCAGTTTTTCCATTTTCAACTCACCTTTGTTGGCCATGGCCCAGATCTCTGGCGTATAGGTATAGTCTTGTATCATGGCGATGCGATAGGGGCGTAAGTCTGCCAGTTGCTGCCATTTGAAATCGAGGTCATTGCGATACACGAACACCCATTGTTCGGTGATGACATTCTCACTCAGAAAAAAACTGAGATCATGTTCAGGCTTATGACCCCAATATGCTGTGCCATCCCATTTCCCGGTCCGGCTTTCGGCCAGGGCGCGTGACCATGGCAGGAAGGTGAATTCCACACGGTAGCCTTCCAATTCAAAGGCGCGCCGTACTATGCTCAGGGCGATACCCTTGTCAGCCCGGCTCTCGGTGGCATAGGGAGGTAATTCTCCAGTGGCGATTCTGAGTAACTGTGCTTCCGGTTTTTGTGCCCATGCGCTGCCAGGTGATATCAGCAAGGCGAGTGCAAACAAGGGCAAGCAGGCTTTTTTCATGATACCGCCTCATAAAAAAGAATGGACTCAGCAGTCCTATCATCGGCCTTATTAGGGTTTCTGGCAAGTCACTTGCTTGCGACATGGGGATGGAAGTGTGTTTGAAGTCATGTTGCAAAAGAACAAAGGGAGCCTTAGCTCCCTTTGTTCTTTTTACAGTGACACAAGCGCTGACTATTTGCTTGCTTGTTACATAGTACTTATTACTTATTACTTATTTAGTTACTCATTTAATTACTTATTGCTCACGCAACCAGGTCTGGGTGCGGCCAAACATGGGCGCACCTATATAGCCTCGTACATTGAGTTTCTTGTTGTTTTCTATGATGCTGAGTTTGCTGCTGTACAGCTTGCCATTGCCTGGATCAAGTATCTTGCCACCGGTGTATTCATCACCGTCTTTTTTCAAGCCGGATAAGATGGTCATGCCGACGATGGGCTGGTCTTTGTTGGCACCTTCGCATTTATCGCATTTTGGGTTTTTATCAACAACATCTGCTTCCAGGAACAGTTTCTCTATCCTGCCCTGCAATTCACCACCAGTTTCGGTGATGCGTATCAGCGCCTTGGGTTTGCCTGATTTGTCGTCAATACTCTTCCACAGACCGACCGGGCTTTCTTCAGCCTGTGCCAGCAGTGGCAGACCAGCTAAAGCGATGAAGGTGGATAATACGCTTACCACAAGTGGAACTGTTTTTTTCATGCTGTCTCCAAAAGAAAAAACCTAGATCTCTAATTTATTGGAATTGATTGTACGTGGCAAAATTTTTGCCACGTACAATATTTTTAGAGGACCTACTTTAACCCACGGTATTACGCTGCTGGCAATTTGGCAAATTGTTCACGCAATTTTTGCAAGGTGGCTGAGAAGTTCGCTACCCTTTCTTTCTCCAGCGCGATCACTTGCGCAGGTGCCCTGGCGACAAAACCTTCATTGCCTAGCTTGGCTTCGGCTTTGGCGATTTCACCTTCCAGACGTGTCACTTCCTTGCCTATGCGCAGGCGCTCAGCAGCCACATCGATTTCCACCTTCAGCATCAGCTTGGATTCGCCGACGATGGAGACTGGTGCTGGCGAATCTTCAGGCAAGGCATCCACGACGCTGACTTCTGACAATTTGGCCAGGGCTTGCAGGTAAGGTGCAAAAGATTGCAGGCGGGATTTGTCTTCTGCATTCGCAGCTTGCAACAGCAGTGGCACGCGCAGGGCAGGGGACAATTGCATTTCGCCGCGCAGATTGCGGCAGGCATCAGTCATACCCTTCAGCGCCTGCATCCATGCCTCCGCAGTAGTGTCGACGTTTTCTGCGACAAACAGCGGGTAAGCCTGGATCATGATGCTGTCGCCAGCCGGATTCAAAGTCTTGCCTGCCAGCGGCGCTACCGTTTGCCACAGGGCTTCGGTGACGAATGGAATGATAGGGTGAGCCAGGCGTAAGATCACTTCCAGCACGCGCAATAAAGTGCGGCGGGTCGCACGCTGTTGTGCTTCATTACCATGCTGTACCTGTACCTTGGCCACTTCCAGATACCAGTCGCAATATTCATCCCAGACAAACTTGTAGATGGCGGATGCAATATTATCGAAACGGTAATCGGCAAAACCTTTTTCTATCTCTGCTTCTGCACGTTGCAGGGTAGAGATAATCCATTTGTCAGCCTGTGAATATTCCAGATCCGCTGCGGTGACATCTGCACCAAAACCGCAATCCTTGCCTTCGGTATTCATCAGAACAAAGCGGGTCGCGTTCCACAATTTATTGCAGAAGTTGCGATAGCCTTCGCAACGGCCCAGGTCGAAATTGATATTGCGGCCCAGCGATGCATAGCTGGCCATGGTGAAGCGCAAAGCGTCCGTACCATAGGCCGGGATACCATCGGCAAATTCCTTGCGCGTGGCTTTTTCTATGCTGGCAGCCTGTTTAGGGTTCATCAGGCCAGCGGTACGTTTTGTCACCAGTTCATCCACCGTGATACCGTCGATGAGGTCGATAGGGTCAAGTGTGTTGCCCTTGGACTTGGACATTTTCTGGCCGCTGGAATCGCGCACAAGGCCGTGTACATACACGGTATTGAAAGGTACCTTGCCGGTGAAGTGCGTGGTCATCATGACCATGCGCGCCACCCAGAAGAAGATAATGTCAAAGCCAGTCACCAGTACCGAGGATGGCAAGAAGTGTTTGATGTCCGGTGTTTCTTCCGGCCATCCCATGGTAGAGAAAGGCACCAGCGCAGACGAGAACCAGGTGTCAAGCACATCATCATCACGCTTCAATGCGCCAGTGTAGCCAGCGGCAACTGCCTTGGCTTTGGCACCGGCTTCATCATGCGCAACAAAAATTTCGCCATTGTCGCCATACCAGGCCGGGATTTGATGACCCCACCACAATTGGCGAGAGATACACCAGTCCTGGATATTGTTCAGCCACTGGTTATAAGTCGTCGTCCAGTTTTCCGGGATGAATTTGATTTCACCATCAGCGACTTTTTCCAGCGCCACTTCTGCAATGGATTTGCCAGGGAAATGCGTGCCTTCCGGTGCGGGTTTGCTCATGGCCATGAACCACTGGTCAGTCAGCATAGGCTCAATCACCACATTGGTACGGTCGCCACGTGGCACCATCAGCTTGTGTGGTTTTACTGATTCCAGCAAACCTTGCGCATCGAGGTCAGCAACGATTTGTTTGCGGGCGACGAAACGGTCCATGCCCTGATATTGCGCAGGGCCGTTTTCATTGATCTTGGCATCCAGTGTCAGGATGCTGATTTTGTCGAGGTCATGGCGCTGGCCAACGGCATAATCATTAAAGTCATGCGCAGGCGTGATCTTCACGCAGCCAGTACCAAATTCCTTGTCGACATAGCTATCGGCAATCACCGGGATTTCGCGGTCTGTCAGTGGCAGCTTGAGCATTTTGCCAACCAGGTGGATATAACGCTCATCCGTTGGGTCAACTGCAACGGCCACGTCACCCAGCAGGGTTTCAGGGCGGGTGGTCGCTACCGTCAGATGGCCGGAGCCATCCGCAAACGGGTAACGGATATGCCACATAGAGCCATCTTCTTCTTCCGACACCACTTCCAGATCAGATACCGCAGTACCCAGCACAGGGTCCCAGTTCACCAGGCGCTTACCGCGATAGATCAGGCCTTGCTCTACCAGTTTAACGAAGACATCAGTCACGCTCTTGGAGCGCACGGCATCCATCGTGAAATATTCACGGTCCCAGTCGGCAGAGGCACCCATACGACGCATCTGGCCAGTGATGGTGGAACCGGATTTTTCTTTCCATTCCCAGACTTTTTCCAGGAATTTTTCGCGGCCCAGATCATGGCGCGAAATCTTTTGTGCATCCAGTTGGCGTTCCACCACGATTTGCGTAGCAATACCGGCATGGTCAGTACCCGGCACCCAGGCGGTATTGTGGCCGCGCATGCGGTAGTAGCGCGTCAGGCCATCCATGATGGTCTGGTTGAAGGCGTGGCCCATGTGCAGGGTACCCGTCACATTCGGTGGTGGCAGCTGTATGGAGAATGAGGGTTTGCCTTCATCCATGCTGGCGGCAAAATATCCACGTTTTTCCCACTCGCCACGCCAGGATTGTTCGATTTCTGCGGGCTCAAAAGACTTGGCTAATTCCATAATATGATCTGCGGTGATTGCTAAACCTTTGATTATAAATGAGGAAAGTGCAGAAGTCGGTTTTTCCTGCGGATCACCTGAATTTAAATTATCTTAAAGATAAGAAATATTTTAAATCTTGTCACTTGTCAGCCCCATAGTGAGAAATGCTGCATTGCCCATATGCATCTTGCTTGTTGTAGCCGGAAGGATTGGATTAAGATGCTTATAAACCCCAGGGGATATGATGAGATCTCTTATCAATACGGCATTTACCCTGATTTTCGCCTTGCAGCTGGTGCTTCTCCCGCAACTAGCGAAGGCTGACGAGCAGAATAATGAACAAGACCTGGCACTGGTGTACGGTGACAAGTCTGTCATCAGTGTTGCCACCGGTTCGGCCCTGCCCCTGCGCCGCGCGCCCGCTGTCGCCACGGTGATTACTGCTGCCGATATAGAGGCGACCGGAGCCACCAGTCTCGATGGCATACTGGAAACGGTGCCCGGCTTGCATGTGGGGCGCTCCACCGTTTTGAATATGGCTATTTACACCATACGCGGAGTGCGCAACGGCCTTAGTAACCCTCAGGTGCTGGTTCTTATCAATGGCACGCCTGTCACGAATGCCTATAGTGGTGACCGTGGTTTTATCTCTGCTGACATGCCACTGGAGAATATAGCCAGGATAGAAATCATCCGTGGCCCTGGCTCGGCCCTGTATGGTGCTGATGCTTTTTCTGGCGTTATCAATATTATCACCAAAACCGCCAAGGAGCAGGATGGCATCCGCATGGGGTTAAGGCTGGGTTCTTTCAATAGCCGTGATGCCTGGATACTGCATGGGGGAAAGTGGGGCAGCATAGATGTTGCCGCTTCTTTGCAGCATAGCCGTACTGCCGGACCGCATGCCCTGGTGGAGCGTGATGCACAGACAGGATTTGATGCGCTGTTTGGTAGCCACGCTTCTTTGGCACCTGGTTATGAAAATTTCAGCCGTGCTGCTACCGATGCCTATCTGGAGCTGGCCTATGAAAAATGGAATGTGAATCTGGCTTTCATGCACAGGGAAAACATAGGCGCAGGTACGGGCATAGCCCAGGCACTGGACCCGCAAGGCTGGGGGAGTAGCCGCCGTTTTACTACTGATGTCAAATACAAAGACCCTGACTTTGCCAAAGACTGGGGACTGGAATTGAATGGCAGCTTTGCCTATTACAATGAAAATTCCAGCGTCATTATTTTTCCTGCCGGGGCTTTTGGCGGGGCGTTCAGGGATGGTTTTATCGGTAGCCCATCTCGCTGGGAACGCCAGGAGAGATTGAATGCGAGCATGCATTACAGCGGTTTTACCCAGCATCATTTACGCTTGGGCATGGGGGTTTCCAAAGAAGACTTGTACAAGATACGCGAAACAAAAAATTTCAATCCCGATAATTCCCCCATCAATATGGGGGCGGTCTCAGATATTCAGGATGTGACGGATACCGTACCCTATATACGGCCACATAGTCGCTTGCTCAAGTATTTGTACGCACAGGATGAATGGCAATTCGCCAAGGACTGGACTTTGACTGCCGGTATACGACGCGATCAATACTCTGATTTTGGTCATACCACCAATCCCAGGCTGGCCCTGGTGTGGGAGGTCGATTACAACCTGACGGCCAAATTCTTGTACGGTAGTGCTTTTCGCGCTCCCGCCTTTGAAGAATTGTATGTCATCAATAATCCCGTGGTGTATGGTAATTCTGCCCTGAAGGCAGAGAAAATGCGCACCACAGAAGCAGCATTGAGCTGGCAAGCACGACCTGATTTGCAGCTGGGTTTGAATCTCTTTCATTATCAGATGACGGACATTATCCGTATCAGTAATAATTTTCTCAACGAAAACGGCGGTAGCCAGAGTGGACGTGGTTTTGAACTGGAAGCCAGTTGGGATGTGCGCAAGGACTTGCGTCTGGCAGGCAATTTTGCTTACCAGCGTGCTGTAGATGACTTGACACAGAAAGACCCTGGTCTGACACCTCGCCACCATGCTTATCTGCGTGCAGACTGGCAGGTAGCAGACTGGCGCCTCAATACCCAGCTCAATCATGTGGCAGACCGCCAGCGTGAACCGGGTGACACGCGCCCGAATGTCAAGGATTACACCACCCTGGATTTGACCCTGGGCTCGAACAAAAAATATGCAGGTTGGGACTGGCTAATTTCAGTACGTAATCTCTTGAATGCCGATGTGCGGGAACCCAGCACTTATAGCACTCCTTTTGTGAGCATGCCGAATGATATTCCCATGGGTGGAAGAGCCATGTTAGTTCAACTGAGCTATAAGTTATGAAAAAATACATCATCGTTTGGCTGGAAATATGCGCCAACCACCAGACTTAAGTTCACAGTCACAGAATTAGATATTGGGGTCAGAATAAATCTGTTAATGTTGATAGTTAAGCTCAAATATAGGGTAATCAAACTGGTGAACTCGCTATTCGTTTGCATGGGACTTAAATAAAAAACACTGACTGACTTTGAAATAAGCTGGCAAGAAAATAGCGTAAATCGTATTGGTGTCTGGGCAAGCTCGCCTTACACCAAAGAAGGAATGAAATACTTGATGGCGGAAAATCAATTCCCCTCTTTTTTCCATATCCGTGCTTCCATCGCCTGTAAAAAAACTGGCTGGAAACTGGAGGTGTTTCAACGCGTCTGTTGTTTTACGCTTATCGTTTTTTGCATGATGTGTTGCCTGCTTAATCCGGCCCAGGCACAACAGGGCATGCCAGGTCTGGCAATGTTGCAAAATCAAACACAACATGTGCATACCCCTGTCCTGGCGCAGGATCTGCGCATGGGGCGCCAGTATGGCGAATACCTGGTCTTCGCAGATTCAGCCGGCCAGGTGCGGCGACAAGATGCCAGCAGTGGTGGCAGCCTGGCTGTCCTGTATCCCGATATGGGCGAGCCTTATCGTAGTATTTTCGCCAAGATCATCGAGGGTATAGAGAGTAAATCACGCCTGCCTGTCATCAGTATCCCGATAGGCGCAAAACTGGATGCCGCTGAATTGAATGCGCAGTTAAAGCGTAGCGGTGTCAAAGTCGTCATCGCCCTTGGCCGCCAGGGGGTCAAGCTGGCCAATGGCCTGGACAGGGAAATTGCTGTGGTGGTTGGTGGCGTACTCAATCTGCCTGAAAATGAAAGCCGCAGTATGACTGGCGTTAGCCTCATGCCTGACCCAGCGCTCTTGTTTTCCAGATTGAAAAGTTTATTGCCCAATGTGAAGAGAGTCATCGTCGTGTATGACCCCAAAAACAATGAATGGCTGATCAAGCTGGCGCGTGACGCCGCCAAACAGCAAGGCCTGGAATTACTGGCCTATGAAGCCCGTGACCTGGCAAGTGCAGCTCATCAATATGAAGCCGCGTTTGCCAGTGCCGACAAGCGCGATGCCCTGTGGTTGCCACAAGACTCCACCACCGTGGAAGAGGGCAGTATTTTACCGCTGGTCTTGCGTGAATCCTGGAGCCGGGGTATTCCCTTCTTTTCCAGCAGTTTTCTACATGCCAAAAAAGGCGCACTGTTTGCTCTGTATCCCAATAATCTGGAACTGGGACAAAGTCTGGCGCTGGCCGCCCATAGCGCCCTGAATGGTGATGGCCGCAAGTCTGGTGTTTCTTTATTACGCGAAGTCTTGGTCGCTGTGAATTTACGCACGGCCAGCCATATAGGTTTAAACATTGATTATCAAAGTCAGCGAAGTTTCGATTCGATATTTCCTGAACCCTGAATGAGGTGCTTGCAGGTCAGTTGAAAGGCTGGCCTGCAAGCACAAGATTGAACGAGGCAAGCATGTCAGATACGTTTACGGTGCTGGCATGATCTTGAATATTCTGGACATACGGCTGTTTGCCAGCGATGTTGCATGGTGAATAGTCTTCAGTAATTTGGTTCAAGCATGATGTTTTTCAAGCACTACTTTCGACGCACCGGCTTTAGCCGCCAGTTGACGATCATTATCACGGTCGCCATTCTGGTGCTGGCGCTATTCTCCTCCATCATGAATTCATGGCAGGCCAGCCATCGCATGCGAGCGTATTTTGTTGTACAGGGCCAGCAAGTGGCGGAAAACCTGGCGAGACAAAGCCGTCTGGCCTTGTTGTATCACTCGGCTGACAATGCCAGGGAAGTAGTGGCTACTACCCTGGCTTTTCCAGATGTACTGCAAGTCGAAATCGCCAATGCTGAACATAAAGTACTGCTCTCACAAAGCAAGCCAGGTGTAGTCTTGCCGCAATTGCAAGCGCACCCGACGGGGCAACTGTCGAATGCAAGGCTGGAACAAGAGAGTGACCAGGACTGGCGTTTCAGTGCCCCGGTGTTTGGGGGCGAAGCAGAGGCTTCGCCTTTTGAAGTGCAGGAAAGCAAGCCGCAATTGCTGGGCTATGTGTATGTGGTGGTCGGCAAGACCACGCTGGACAAACTGGTCTGGTCCTTGTTGCTGGGCAACCTTGCCATCACATTCTCATTTGCCCTGATTCTGCTGGCGGTGATACGCCTGATGTCACGCCAGATGATACGTCCGCTGAATCAATTATCTGCTCTCATGGGCAGGGCAGAAGCAGGTGAGTCTGGCATGCGCGCCACGCCCCAGGGTTCGAAAGACATCATAGAAATGGCGCATGCCTTCAACCAGATGATGGCCGTGCTGGAAGAGCGCGAGGCAGAACTCAAGCATTCACGCGACCAGGCCTTGCACACCGCCGTCATGAAAGCGCAATTTGCAGCGACCGTCAGCCATGAAGTGCGCACACCATTGAACGGCGTGGTCGGCATGCTGGATATGCTGAAGGAAATGCGTCTGACCAAGCGCCAGCGTGAATGTGTGGACGTGGCCTGGAATTCTTCCCAGGCCCTGATAGAGCTGATCAATGACATCCTGGATTTTTCCAAGATGGAAGCTGGCAAGGTGGAAGTCGAGGAAATCGAATTCGACTTGAATAAGCTACTGGCCGAAGTGCTGGAGTTACTATCCAAGCAAGCCCAGCAAAAAGGTCTGGAACTGGCTTACCTGATTGCCGATGAAGTACCGCTGCGTATCAAGAGCGATCCCCTGCGCTTGCGCCAGATATTGATTAACCTGATTGGTAATGCCGTCAAATTTACCGAGCGCGGAGAAGTGGCGGTGCGCGTCGTGCTGGCCCAGCATCTGGACAGTACGCAAGCGGATGCCATTTTGAAACTGCGTTTTGAAGTCAGTGATACCGGCATAGGCATGTCAGCTGATGCCGTGGCGCATGTATTTGAGTCATTTGCCCAGGCCGACCGTTCCACTACCCGCAAATATGGTGGCACTGGTCTGGGGCTGGCGATCTGCAAGCAACTGGTGGCACTATTGCACGGCGAGATCGGTGTCAGCAGCATGCCGGACCACGGCAGCAATTTCTATTTCAGCATGCAATGTCGCGCCAGCGCAGGCGATAAAACCAGCTCGCTCAGTTCTGATTTGCAGGATGAGCGCATACTCATCGTTGACCCCAGCGAAATCCTGCGCAGCTTCCTCATGCAAAACCTGTCACGTCATGGCATCTTGTGCCGTGCTGTTGTCGACGGAGTGCAAGCACTGGCCTTGCTGGACCAGGCTGCCAGGGATGGCGCACCGCATTCACTGGTCATCATGGATGTTGCCAGCATGGATGACAATGGCGAAGAACTGGCGCGCCGCTTGCGCAACGATCACCGCTACAGTGGTGTGCGCACCCTGGCACTGGACCGCTATGGCAGTAGTGGAGAAAGTAATCCCTCGTCTGCCGACATTTGCCTGGGAAAACCTGTGCACATGGAAAAATTGCTGGAAGCCTTGCGCCATTTATTGCTGACCACGGTGCATTTGCAGACATCTACGGCCGCCACCGCCCCGGCACCGATACAGTCCACTTCCGCCGAAGTGGGGCGCCATGCTGGACATGGCCAGCATGGCAGTCATGGTACGCAGGGCGACTGGCGTGTACTGGTGGTAGAAGATAACCGCACCAACCAGATGGTGGCAGCCGGCATGCTCTCGCTGTCCGCTTGTCATTGCGAATTTGCCGGTAATGGCAAGGAGGCTGTGGAAGCGGCGCGGCGCAATCGTTATGACCTGATACTCATGGACTGCAGCATGCCGGAAATGGATGGTTATGAAGCCACGGTGCGCATACGCAGTTATGAAGATGGTCTGGGCCGGCGCACACCCATCATCGCCATGACTGCCAATACCCAGCGCGGTGATGCGGAAAAGTGCCTGGCAATCGGCATGGATGATTACCTGGCCAAGCCTATTACCCTGGTTGAGTTGCGCCAGAAACTGGAGCGCTGGCTGACCCAGGGGGGCGCGGCCGGACGTGCATTGCCAGCTGACGGACACTTGCAAGCGCTCGACAGCAATCCGCTGGACCGTGCTGTTTTTGATAAATTACGTGACATACTTGGGCCAGGCTTGCAGCAGACGGTGTCACTGTTCCTGGAAGACACGCCTATCTATCTGGAGCAATTGCACCAGGGTTTGCAACAGGGAGATGCTGAGCTGGTGCGTGCCATGGCACATTCCATCAAGGGCAGTAGCGGCAACCTGGGAGCCATCAATCTTTTACAATTCGCCAAGGAAGTCGAGCAACTGGCGCTGGAGCGGCACTTATCTAAAATTACACCGCTATTAAGCAGTCTGCACCAGGCTTATGAAGCTGTGGCGGCTGAACTGGGCAATGAAGTCTTTCTTGAAGGCAGGGAAGCCGTCAGCCATAGTCGCGAAATCGCCAAGGTACTGGTAGTTGATGATGACCGTAGCACCCGCAGTACCTTACGCCATACCTTGCAAAGGGATGGTTTCAAGGTTGAAGAAGCTGCCGATGGCTCGCAAGCCCTGCTGATGCTGAAACGCATGCGGCCTGATGTCATCCTCATGGATGCTGTCATGCCGGTGATGGATGGTTTTACCGCCTGCAGCCTGATACAGGAAATGCCACGTGGCCGCAGCATACCAGTGCTGATGATTACCGCTCTCGAAGACAATAGTTCCGTGGAACGGGCCTTTGCTGCCGGTGCCTGTGACTATATTCCCAAGCCCATCCATTTTGCGGTATTGTCGCAACGCGTGCGCCGCATCATAGAAGCCAATCAGGCAGAAAAACGCATACGTCATCTGGCCTTTAATGATGTACTGACGGGCTTGCCAAATCGTACCCAATTCCTCGACCAATTGGGACGCAGGCTGGCACTGGCAAAGGAAAATGTGGAATCAGTGGCTGTGCTATTCCTCGATCTGGACCGGTTTAAGAATGTCAATGACACCCTGGGCCATGATGTTGGCGACCGTCTGCTGATTGCCGTTGCTCAGCGCATACGCCGCAGCGTGCGCAATGCCGATTGCGTGGCCCGCCTGGGCGGCGATGAGTTTACCGTGGTACTCAGTGAGCTGGCTGACCCGGCTGCAGCTGCGTCGGCAGCGCAGAATATTTGCCGCACCCTGGCCAAACCTTTCCAGATTGATGGGCATGATATTTTTGTCACTGCCAGCATAGGTATTTCAGTCTATCCTAATGATGGCACCGATGTTGGCACCCTGGTCAAGCATGCTGATACAGCGATGTACCGTGCCAAGAAAACCAATACCGACTTCCAGTTCTTTGAAGCTGCGATGGAGCACTCCATCTCTGAACGCGTGCGTCTGGAGAACGATTTGCGCCGGGCGCTGGAGCGCAATGAGCTGGCGGTGTTCTATCAACCCCAGGCACGTATGGACAATGGTGAAATCATAGGTATGGAAGCTCTGGTACGCTGGTTCCATCCTACCCGTGGCATGGTGTCACCGCTGGAATTCATACCCATGGCAGAAGAAACCGGCCTCATCATTGCACTTGGTGAATGGGTGCTGCGCACCGCTTGTACGCAAATGCGCAACTGGATGGATAAAGGCCTGGGGCATTTGCGGGTTGCGGTGAATTTGTCGGTCAGCCAGTTACTGGAAAAAGACTTTGCCGGAACGGTAGAGCAAGTCCTGGTCGATACCGGCTTGCCAGCCAGAATGCTGGAGCTGGAAATTACTGAAAGCACCCTGATGGAAAATGCCCAGGATACCCTGGCTGCGCTGGATCGCTTGCGCAGTCTTGGCGTCAGGCTGACTATCGATGATTTTGGTACTGGTTATTCATCGCTTTCTTATCTTAAGCGCTTCCCTGTCGATATCATCAAGATAGACCGCTCATTTGTTCGCGACATCCCGGGCGATGCCGACGATGCTGCCATTGTCACCGGCATCATTGCGCTGGCGCATAGTTTGCGTCTGGAGGTAGTGGCTGAAGGTGTGGAAACCCGTGAACAACTGGATTTCCTGCGTGCCCAATCCTGCGATATCCTGCAAGGATTTTATTTGAGTAAGCCTATACCGGCGCAGCAGCTGGAAGATGAGATTTTAAGCCAGTCCGGGAGTTTTTTCCTGGATCAGCAAGGCAAATAAAGAGTAAATAAGCTAAAACCGTTTTTTAAAAATATTCGAGACAGGAATGGTGCGATGAGGGCTTGCATAATGCAGCTACACTTACCTAAGTGGCAGCTTGGTCTGGGCCAGGGTTTGCTGACTATCTGCCTGCTATGCGCAAGTGCGGCCAGTTGCGCACAAGCCAAACCAGATTTTTCCGAGATCGAGGCCATCCACACTTTATCTGACCGCGACAATACAGCGGCACTCAAGCAACTGCAGGACTACAAGGAAAAATTAGGCCCGGATGCTGACTATGTCGTGCGTGCCGAAGTCTTGAAAACCTTGATCGGCATCCTGTATGACGCCGGCAAGATCAAGGAGGCTGATGCCGCCAATGCAGAACTGCTGCAACTGGCAAAGTCGCGCAAAGACAATGATATGATCAACATGGCCTTGATAGGAGAGGCTTTTCAATTGATGGACCAGGGCAAGTTTGCCATGGCCCTGATTAAATTAAATGACATACAGCAAAGCCTGCGTGATACAAAAAATGCTGAAGTCCTCATGCGTTTGAATATTGCGTTTGGCATGGTGCAGCTGGCTATAGGCAATTTTGACAAGTCCCTGTCGTATTTCCTGGAAGCCCTGAAACTGGCGGACCAGATACCGCGCCGCCGGGTACAAGCCAAGCTGTATCGCATGGAATCCATCGCCAGACTCTATCTGAATATGCACAACGCAGAAAAGGCGCTGGAAACCACCAACGAAGCCCTGACGATGTTGCCGGACATGGAATCGCCCAAGATTATTTCATCGCTGCAAATGACGCGCGGCCTGTCCTTGATTGATCTGGGTCGTCATGATGAAGCACTGGAAGCCTATAAGACAGTCTTGCAAATCGCTAACGACTCTGGCATGCCGGCCCTGGCCGCCACAGCGCTGGCAAATATTTCAGATTATTACCTGCATGTGCACAAGTTCATCGAGGCTGAACGCGCCGCCCGCTTTTCTCTGGAAAAAGCCGTGGCGGTCAAAGATCCTTTTTCTATTGCCATTGCCAAGGCAAATATAGGTTTTGCATTGGCGGGCCAAAAGAAATTTTCCCAGGGCATCACCTACATCAATGAAGCCAAGAAATTTTTCCTGGAAACCGGTTCCAAGTCGGATGTAGAGAATTTGCTCAGTGAAATTGGCAATATGTTTGAAGCTGCCGACATGCATAAAGAAGCCCTGGCCATCGTGCGTGAACAACAAAAACTCAGCGATGAATTATTTCGCTCTGACCGGGCCAGGGCAGTCGCGACCTTGCAAGAGCAATTCAATGCACAGCAAAGGCAAAAGCAAATTGAATTGCTGGCTCGCGAAAATCAATTGAAGGATGCAGAAATAAAAAACCGGCAATTGCAGCAAGTCATACTTATGCTGGCGGGTGTCTTGATGGTGATGGTGGGTGCGGTCATTTTCTTCCTGTATCAAAGGGTAAGGAAGACCAATGAAAAACTGCGTGAGGTCAATGAGCAACTGGAATTCCACGCGGTGCGCGACCCTTTGACGGGTTTGTATAACCGCCGCTCCTTTGTCGACATGATGAAGGGCAGGGTGATCTTGCCAGAAGGAGAACGCCGTGAAGATGCACTGGAAAATCCTGATTGTCTGATACTCATGGATATTGATCATTTTAAAAATATCAATGATAACTATGGTCATGCCGCAGGTGATGCCGTGCTGGTCGAGGTGGCGCGTCGTCTGCGCAGTACGGTGCGCGATACCGACATGGTCTTGCGCTGGGGCGGGGAAGAATTCCTGATTTATTCACCACGTACCAACCCTGCTCAATTGAAAAATCTGGTAGATCGTATCTTGCGCAGCATAGGTGAAGAAAGCATGGCTGTTGATGATGCTGAAGTGCCAGTCACGCTGACTGCAGGCTTCATCAGCTTGCCATTCTCAGGTTTGCCCGAGGCGATTTGCAATTGGGAAAAAGCCTTGCAAATTGCCGACATGGCCTTGTATCTGGGCAAGGTCAATGGCCGCAATCGTGCCTATGGCGTGAGTAAATTATTGATTGCCTATGAAGAAGCCTTGCCAGTACTTGACCATGATTTATCTGCGGCCATCAAGGCAGGCATGGTCGAATTGGCCGAAGTGCATGGGCCGGTCAGACCAGTGGAAAGTCACCCTCCTGCTATGCCAGCCATGCAAGATGCTGAATTGACCAGTGATATCAAATAAAGCACCAGAGTCAAAAAAAGTCGTATAATCTGCCGTCGTCGCAGTCCTGGCTAGTCCAGGGCCCGAAGAAAAATGCTAGGGGTCCTGCCATCAATTTTGTTGGCGGGTGAGAAATACCCTCGAACCTGATCTGGATAATGCCAGCGAAGGGAAGCTGCCGAAGACTTATTGCCACGCACCATCAGCGTGCGCATCCTGACTTTGGAAACTCCTTTGCTGGCTCCATGCCAATAAAGCAAAGGAGCCAAAATGAACGCCAACCCGCAATTCTTGTCCGCTACCGCCACGGTAGACGAGGCAGCCATTCAGCCACTACCGAATTCCCGCAAGACCTATGTACAGGGCAGCCGCCCCGATATCCGCGTCCCTATGCGCGAAATCACGCAGTCCGATACACCTGCAATGTTTGGTTCGGAAAAAAATCCACCTATCTATGTCTACGATACTTCCGGCCCCTATACCGACCCTGCCGTCAAGATCGATATCCGCTCTGGCCTGGCATCAGTGCGTGGTGCCTGGATAGCCGAGCGTAATGACACTGAAGAACTGGCTGGCCCGACCTCAGAATACGGCATCGCCCGTCTGCATGATCCCAAACTGGCTGAGCTGCGCTTTAACCTCAAGCGCTTGCCACGCCGTGCGCTGACTGGCAAGAATGTCTCGCAAATGCACTATGCACGCCAGGGTATCATCACGCCGGAAATGGAATTTGTTTCCATCCGCGAAAACCTGCGCAGAAAAGAATACCTGGAAAACCTGAAAGCCTCGGGCCCCATGGGTAACAAGCTGGCAGAAGTCATGGGCCGCCAGCATCCAGGCCAGTCTTTTGGTGCGGCGATACCTGAAGAAATCACGCCGGAATTCGTACGCTCAGAAATCGCCCGTGGCCGTGCGATTATTCCTGCGAATATCAATCACCCTGAAATCGAACCCATGATCATAGGCCGTAATTTCCTGGTCAAGATCAATGCCAATATAGGCAATTCAGCAGTCACATCTTCCATCGGTGAAGAAGTAGAAAAAATGACCTGGGCAATACGCTGGGGTGGCGATAATGTCATGGATCTTTCCACTGGCAAACACATCCACGAAACCCGCGAATGGATCATCCGTAATTCACCCGTGCCTATCGGCACCGTGCCCATCTATCAGGCACTGGAAAAAGTGAATGGCAAGGCAGAAGACCTGACCTGGGAAATCTTCCGCGATACGCTCATCGAGCAAGCCGAGCAAGGCGTTGATTACTTCACCATCCACGCCGGTGTACGCCTGCAATATGTGCCTATGACAGCCAAGCGTCTGACCGGCATCGTCTCGCGCGGTGGTTCCATCATGGCAAAATGGTGTCTGGCGCATCATAAGGAAAGCTTCCTGTACGAGCATTTCGAAGACATTTGCGAAATCATGAAAGCCTATGACGTCTCCTTCAGCCTTGGCGATGGCCTGCGTCCAGGTTCCATCTATGATGCCAATGATGAAGCGCAACTGGGGGAATTGAAAACACTGGGTGAGTTGACACAGATCGCCTGGAAGCATGATGTACAAGTCATGATAGAAGGCCCTGGCCATGTACCCATGCACCTCATCAAAGAAAACATGGACCTGCAACTGGAGCAATGCCATGAAGCACCTTTCTATACCCTGGGTCCTTTGACGACTGATATCGCCCCTGGCTATGACCACATCACCTCTGGCATAGGTGCTGCACAGATAGGCTGGTATGGCACGGCCATGCTGTGCTATGTGACACCTAAGGAGCATCTGGGTTTGCCCAACAAGGTCGATGTCAAGGATGGCATCATCACTTACAAAATCGCTGCCCATGCAGCCGACTTGGCAAAAGGCCATCCGGGTGCGCAGATACGCGACAACGCCTTATCCAAGGCCCGCTTTGAATTCCGCTGGGAAGACCAATTTAATATCGGCCTGGACCCTGACAAGGCACGTGAATTCCATGATGAAACTTTGCCTAAAGATTCTGCCAAGGTCGCCCATTTCTGCTCCATGTGCGGCCCGCATTTTTGTTCGATGAAAATCACGCAGGAAGTGCGTGACTATGCCAATGCCCAGGGCATCACCGAGATACAGGCCTTGAAAAAAGGGATGGAAGTGAAAGCCGTTGAATTCATCAAATCCGGCGCGGAAATCTACAAGAAACAATAGCCATGTTTGACATACAGCTCAATGGAGAAAAGCGGCAACTGGCGAGCTCACTGCTGGCGGATTTGATTGCAGAATTGAATCTGTCACAGCAGGCGATTGCGGTGGCAGTGAACCGGCAGATTATTCCTCGGTCGCGATGGACAGAGCATCAGTTGCAAGTGGATGACAAGGTCGATGTAGTGCGGGCAATTGGCGGCGGTTGAATGTAGGTTGGGCTACGCTTCATCAGCCCAACACTGGGCATTCAAATAACGTGCATGTTGATTCAAGGCCTATTGTTGGGCTGGTAAACCGCAGCCCAACCTACGGCGCTAACAGGGTGCAGTCCAATCTATGACGTATTACTTGGTCTTCACAAATTTGAAAGAATTTTATGAACACAGAAAACAAGCCAGGCCTAACCATAGCCGGCAAAACCTACCGCTCCCGCCTCCTGGTCGGCAGCGGTAAATACAAAGATCTGGAGCAAACCCGTCTGGCAACAGAAGCCAGCGGGGCCGAGATCATCACGGTGGCGATACGCCGTGTGAATATAGGGCAAGACCCGAATGCACCAAGCTTGCTGGATGTAGTACCGCCCAGCAAATACACCATACTGCCTAACTCAGCGGGTTGCTATAACGCCGAAGATGCAGTCTACACTCTGCAACTGGGACGTGAGTTATTGGGTGGCCACAAACTGTGCAAACTCGAAGTACTGGGCGACGAGAAAACCCTGTTCCCTAACATGCCGGAAACACTGAAGGCAGCCAGGACTTTGGTGCAGGATGGCTTTGACGTTATGGTGTATTGCAGCGATGACCCTATACAGGCACGTATGCTGGAAGATATAGGCTGCGTCGCCATCATGCCGCTGGCATCCTTGATAGGCTCAGGCATGGGTATTTTGAACCCATGGAATCTGTCGCTGATCATCGATCAATCCAAGGTGCCAGTGCTGGTCGATGCTGGTGTGGGTACGGCATCTGATGCTGCGATAGCCATGGAGCTAGGTTGCGATGGCGTATTGATGAATACTGCCATCGCCGGTGCTCAAGACCCGGTGCGCATGGCACATGCCATGGGGCTGGCAGTGGAAGCCGGGCGGGAGGCATTCCTGGCAGGCCGCATGCCACGCAAGTTTGCGGCATCACCATCTTCACCGATGGCTGGCCGAATAGTCTGATATTCGTTTGATGCCTGTTAAATGAAAACGATCACGCGTCCCTGTGTGCTGGTGTTTGCTGGGCATGATCCCAGTGGTGGTGCCGGCATACAGGCAGATATAGAAGCCATCGCTGCGCAGGGCGCGCATGCCTTGCCGGTGATTACGGCATTGACAGTACAGGACAATGACCATGCTTATGCGGTGCACGCAGTCGATGTGCAAATCATTTTGCAGCAAGCCATGACTCTGGTGGCAAAAATGCCGGTCAAGGTCGTCAAACTAGGCATCGTTGCTCATAAAAAAAATGCCACGGCGATTGCCAGTTTTATCCAGAAGATGAAACTGCAGCAGCCTGATCTGCAAGTCATTGTCGATCCGGTATTAGGCAGCGGTCATGGCGACAGTTTGTCGCTGGATGACGCAGTCGCGGCGATTGAACCTTTGCTGAAAGTCGCAACGCTGATCACGCCGAACCTGCCTGAATTGAAACGCTTGTCTTCACCCGTTGACGATATGCAGACACAGGTAGCAAACCTGATGCAAAACTATGATGCGGATGTCTTGCTAAAAGGTGGTCATGCAACAGAAGCGCAGGTAAAAAATATCTGGTTCCAGCACGGGCAATGGCAGACTGCAAGAGAATGGCTGTGGTCACGTCTACCCGGTGAATTTCATGGCAGTGGCTGCACACTGGCGTCTGCCATCGCCGGGCAATTGGCCAAGGGTGCGACTTTAGCTGATGCTCTGCAACAGGCGCAAAGCTATACTCAGCAGAGCCTGACACATGCGTATGCGATTGCTGCAGGCCAGCTCATTCCGGCGCGCCAGCCAGCATTGAATACAAGGAAAAAATCATGAACAAACTGAGCAAGCATCAATTACGTGGCTTGTACATTGTCACCCCGGACTGGGATGATACCGCTCAACTGCTAGCAATAACTGAGCAGGCTTTGCTGGGCGGTGCCAATATCGTGCAATACCGTCACAAGACTGCCAGCCTGGAATTGCGTAAGATACAGGCCAGTGCCTTGCTGGAACTGTGCCGCCGCTTTGACAAGCCTTTCATCATTAATGACCACCTGGAGCTTTGCCTGGAAATTGATGCCGACGGCCTGCATGTAGGCGGCACAGATATCTCTGTAGCCGATGCCAGAGCCAAGCTGGGTGCGGACAAAATACTGGGTGCGTCCTGCTATGGTGACCTGGAACTGGCTCGTACTGCGGTCAGGGGCGGGGCCAGCTATATTGCCTTTGGCGGTTTCTATCCTTCCCGCATCAAGAAATATGCAGTGACCACACCTGCCAGCATAGTTGGCGAGGCGGTCAAGGAGTTTGATCTGCCCAATGTGGTCATCGGCGGCATGACACTGGACAACTGCCAGCCTTTGATCGCGCAAGGGACGCACATGGTGGCGGTAATCAGTAGTGTGTATATGGCAGAACAGCCACAACAAGCTGCGCGGGCATTTACTACGCTTTTCGCTGCAGGTAATGTTTGAAAGACAGGCGGAGGCTTATCTCGTTTCGCCTTCGCTTTCTTTGTCGGCAGGCATCGCTGCCTGTGGTTCCAGATCTTCGACTTTCAATAATTCTGCCGTGGTCAGGATGCCGACGCTGACAATATCGTGGCCTTCTATCGTCTCACATTTACGCGGGTTGGCCAACGTACCTTCCGTGCAAAAGCGGATATTGGCTTTTTTCTTATCTGCTCCCGGATAATAGAACAACATCATGTCACTGGCTCTTTTGATATACATAGCCTGATCCAGCAATTCTTCCGGGAATTTACCATCGGTCGCTTTCAATAACCATTCACGCAATTTGGGTATGGCTTCAGTACTGACTTCACGGGTCTCCTTATTATGTGGTCCATGAAACCCCAGTCGTGTACGCGCAAGATCCTTGCTGGCAAGCATGCGTCTTTCCGTGCCCGCCATAAACATGATGGCGCAAGAAGAAAAACAATTACCCTGCACGGCCGTATTGATTTTCCTGCCTTTGATAAGCTGGGCAATGACATAGGCTGCATTCAAGTCTCCGCCCGGGCTTTCGGTGAGTACTACATTGTGCACTTCACCACCAGATAAATTGCGGCGAAAGCGTTGTGCATCATCTGCTTCCACCTTGCCATATAAAATCAGGGTGTCATTTGATCTGAGCATGGTCATGGCCTGTGCAGGCAGGCCAGATAGGCACATCATGGCCATTGCCAACAAGGCTAAGCGAGGGATACGGTGTAAGTTCATATGCAGCTTGGTGAGATATCGAGACTGCATTATCCTGTGCTTTGACTTGAGCAGCAAATTACCGGACAGTTGCAGTCTTTTTTATATGTTTCCCTGTGCTTTATTTTGCAGGG
The DNA here is from genome assembly GCF_049340425.1 of Undibacterium sp. JH2W. NCBI lineage: Bacteria > Pseudomonadati > Pseudomonadota > Betaproteobacteria > Burkholderiales > Oxalobacteraceae > Undibacterium > Undibacterium sp. JH2W. The sequence goes on from NZ_JBMPOT010000027.1 coordinate 26,728, forward strand.
GGCGAGCTGGCTACCGGTGCTTCGGCTTCTTCCATTTTCAGTAATTCTGCCGTCGTCAGTATGCCCACGCTGACGACATCATGGCCTTCTATGTTGTTGCATTTCTTGGGATTGATCAGGCTGCCCTGATTGCAAAAGCGTATATCTCCTTTGCCGGGGTTGGCTCCAGGGTAGTAGAAAAACATCATGTCATAGGCTTTCTTCACGAACAGGGCCTGGTCCAGTAATTCTTCCGGGAACTTGCCCTGGGTGGCCTTGAGCAACCATTCGCGTAATTTGGGTATGCTTTCAGTTACTATTTCCAGGGTGTCTTTATTATGTGGGCCGTGGAAACCCAGGCTGGTTCTGGCCAGATCTTTGCCAGCCAGCATTTGTCTTTCTATCCCTGACATGAAGATAAAGGCGCAGGCAGAAAAACAATTGCCGCGCACGGCAGTATTGATTTTCTTTTGCGTGATCAGATGGGATATGGTGACGGCTGCGTTCATGTCGCCACCCGGGCTTTCGGTCAGGACGACATACTTGACTGGCCCGGTGGAGAGCAGATGATAGAAGCGCTGAAAATCATCGGGTTCAACTTTGCCAAATAAAATCAGGGTGTCGTTTGACCTCAGCATGGTCATGGCTGAACAGGGCAGGCTGATACAGGATAGCCCCAGTATCAGGGCGGCAAGCAGGGGGGCAAAGCGTAATTTCATAAAATCGCATGGAAAATGTATGCAGATATTATCGGATGCTTTGCCTGACCCGACAATACTTTATATACCTTGCAGGCGCGAGTAAGCCTGCAGTACTTTATCCTGCATGGCCGGGCTGGCTGGCTGCATGGGCGCACGCAGTGTGGCTTGCATGGCGTAGATGGATGCCAATATTGCCTTTAACGGGGCAGGATTGGGTTCTTCAAACAAGGCTTGCATGAGCGGCAGCAAAGCATAGCAAATGTCCCTGGCTTGCTGCAATTGGCCAGCCTTGATATGTGCCTGCATGCGCAAGAACAAGTCGGGGCGCAGATGTGCCGAAGCCAGGATGGCACCAGCGCCACCAAGGCAAAGCGTAGAGTAGGTTTGATGGTCTTCACCCGCGAGCACCTGGATATCACCATCGATGATGAGCTGCATAGTGGATTGCTGGTCGCCGCCGCAATCCTTGATGGCGACAATATTCGGATGTCTGGCCAATTGTTGCAAGGTGGGTAACTCCATATGCACACCGGTGCGGTAGGGGATGTTGTACAGCAGTACTGGCACAGCCGAAGCATTGGCAATTTCATGGAAGTAATGCAAGACGCCTGCTTGCGATGGCCGTATGTAATAAGGTGGCGTGACTAAAACACCGGCCACTTGTCTTTGCCCTATCAGTGCCAGTCTTTGCAAGACTTGTTGCATATGATTGCCGCTCAAGCCCATGATGACTTGATGGGCGGGGACTATAGCCAGCACGGCATCGAGTACTTGCAACTGCTCTTCTGCACTGAGTGCGGCGGCTTCACCGGTAGAGCCGCAGACGACCAGACCAGCGACACCTTCAGCGATCAGCTTTCTGGCCAGTGCCTGTAAAGCCGGGAAATCCACTTCCGCTTCTGCGCTGACGCAAAATGGTGTGATCATGGCGACCCAGATGCCAGAAAAGTCAGTCCGCCTGGCTTGATGGGTAGATACCATGGGGGTATTGCTGGAAATACTGATGCTGCTTGTCATGCCTGTTCTCCTGTGGACCGGTTAAAAGACCCGTCATCAGAGTTGACAAATAGCGCAAAGGGAAGAGTACCGTTTTTGCCATCCTGTCAGCTCACCTGACGGGACAGCACGCCCCGGTCAGATGAGCGTCTGTTTCTTGGCTTTAGCAAAGACCATACACAAAGCAGTGCTGCTTTGCGTTTGTAATTGATCTTTGACTTGAGTTTGCATAATGAAAATGTAATAGCTATCGAAATGATTATCTGCGTGCGTAGCCAGACCTGTCAAGCTTGACGACAACAAATTTTGCCTGGTGCGGAGAGTGGGGAAACAGGCTAACTGGCATAGTCCCGTATAATCTGCCTATGCAAAATTTACTCCACAACTTAAATCCCGAACAACTTGCTGCCGTGACACTGCCGGCGCAATCTGCCCTGATTTTGGCTGGTGCCGGTTCTGGCAAGACCAGGGTGCTGACTACCCGCATCGCCTGGTTGATACAGACTGGCCAGGTCTCGCCTGGCGGCATTTTGGCCGTGACCTTTACCAACAAGGCCGCCAAGGAAATGCTGACGCGCCTCTCTGCCATGTTGCCGATTAATACACGCGGCATGTGGATAGGCACTTTCCATGGCCTGTGTAACCGCCTCTTGCGCGCGCATCACCGCGATGCCGGTTTGCCATCGACCTTCCAGATACTCGATTCTGGCGACCAGTTATCCTTCATCAAGCGTTTGCTGAAGGCTAACAATATCGATGATGAAAAATTCCCGCCCAAGACTTTGATGTACTTCATCAATGGCGCGAAAGACCAGGGTTTGCGTGCAGCGCAAGTCGATGCCTATGATGACTTCAACCGCAAACTGGTAGGCTTGTATGATTTGTATGACACACAATGCCAGCGTGAAGGTGTGGTTGATTTTACGGAACTCCTGTTGCGCACCTATGAATTACTGAGCCGTAATCAGCCCCTGCGTGAACATTACCAGGACAGGTTCCGCCATATCCTCGTTGATGAGTTCCAGGATACCAATGACCTGCAATACAAGTGGTTGAAACTGATGGCAGGCGAGGGTGGCAAAAAAGGCGGAGCGGTGTTTGCCGTCGGTGATGATGACCAGAGTATTTATGCCTTCCGTGGTGCCAATGTCGGCAATATGTCAGCCTTTGAGCGTGAATTCCAGGTGCAGAACCTGATCAAGCTGGAACAGAATTACCGCTCGCACGGCCACATCCTTGACAGTGCCAATGTACTCATAGAACACAATAGCAAACGCCTGGGCAAGAATCTGCGTACTGATGCCGGTCATGGTGAACCCGTGCGCATCATGGAATCCAGCAGCGATATACAAGAAGCCAACTGGATCATAGAAGAAGCCAAGAACCTGATACGTGAAGGTTCATTGCGCAGTGAGATCGCGATACTGTATCGTTCCAATGCGCAATCGCGGGTCATAGAGCATGCGCTGTTCACGGCGAATATCCCTTATCGTGTGTACGGCGGTCAGCGCTTTTTCGAGCGTGCCGAGATCAAGCATGCCATCGCCTATCTGCAATTGATGGACAACCCGCATAATGATTCGGCCTTCTTGCGCGTGGTGAATTTCCCTACCCGTGGCATAGGAGCCCGCTCGCTGGAGCAATTACAGGACGTTGCCAGGCAACACAATATGTCCATGTACGCCGCAGTACCTTATGTGGCCGGCAAGGCTGGTTCTTCTTTGGCCAATTTTGTTAAACTCATAGAAGGTGCCCGGTTTGAAACCCAGAACCTGCCTTTGTCGGAGATGGTCAAGATCGTGCTGGAAGTCAGCAGCCTGCTGACACATTACCAGACTGAAAAAGAAGGCGCAGATCGCATAGAAAATCTGGAGCAGCTCGTCAGCGCTGCCACCCTGTTTGTCTCAGAAGAAGGTTTTAACAAAGAAGCGCCAGCATTCGCCGGACCTGCCAGCAGTGCGGCTGTTTTACTGCAGAGCGGGAATGGCGATCAGATCATCGATGCCGATGCAGCTTTGCCAACGGTGATGTCGCCCTTGTCCGCGTTCTTGTCACATGCGTCACTGGAAGCGGGTGATAACCAGGCGCAAGCCGGGCAAGATGCCATGCAATTGATGACCGTGCATTCTGCCAAGGGGCTGGAATTTGATGCGGTATTTATTACCGGACTCGAAGAAGGCCTGTTCCCGCATGAGAACAGTGCACAGGAAGAAAGCGGTGTGGAAGAAGAGCGCCGCCTCATGTATGTGGCGATCACACGTGCGCGCAAACGCCTGTACCTGAGTTTTTCACAAACCCGCATGCTGCATGGCCAGACGCGCTACAACATGCGTTCGCGCTTTCTCGATGAGTTGCCGGAAGAGTCATTGAAATGGCTGACGCCGCGGGTACAGCCAAGCTGGTTTGGTAATAAAAAATCAGCCTGGGATGAAGCACCTGACGATGCTGCGAATCGTATCGCTCAGACCTTCAAGAAGAGCAATGACGCCATGACCTGGCGCATAGGCCAGAATGTCGCACATGCCAAGTTTGGTGAAGGCGTAGTGGTGAATCTGAATGGCGGCGGCGGTAGCGGCAGCTTGCGGGCGCAAATCAATTTTGGTAAGTTCGGCATGAAAGAACTGGACTTAAGCATCGCCAAACTGGAAAAGATATAAGTAAGTAAAAGTAGCGGACAGGCACAGGCGTCAGCCTGTGCTGCATTTCAGGCAAGCCAGATCATGCCTTACACATAATAAGCCGTGGTCGTCATCACCTTGGCCATAAGCTTCATGCCAGCTTGTGCTGGAGCAGGCAGGTCGCTGGCCCCGAGAGCCTGGGCGGCTGCGCCATGGGCAATTTCATCCACCCGCATTTGTTCCACGATGGCACGTGACTTCAAGTCTTGTTCAGGCAATTTTTGCAGATGACTGGCCAGATGCGCTTCTACCTGTTTTTCTGTTTCCACCACAAAACCCAGGCTGACAGCATCACCAAATCTGGCTGCCAGAGTACCGCAGGCATATGCACCTGCATACCAGAGCGGGTTCAGCAGGCTGATGTGTGAATTAAGTTCACGCAACCTCTTTGCAGTCCAGGCCAGATGATCTTCTTCTTCCAGGCCAGAATGCCGGAATTGCTGGCGTATATCTTCAGTATGCGCGTTCGCTCCCTGGGAATCATACAAGGCCTGGGCGCAAATTTCGCCCACATGATTGACGCGCATCAAGCCTGCGCTATGCGCTTTCTCTTGCTCTGATAAATCAGCATCCGCCAGCTCTTGCCCAGGATAGCTGCGCCTGGCTATAGCTTGCCCACTGACCACGCGCAGGGCACGGTCAAATTTGCCGATCAATTGATCCAGGCTACCCCTGGGCGATGTTGTGAATAAACTCATATTGCTCTTTTGAAAATATCTCGATTGAAACCTTGGAAAACCACTATGGCCCTGCATAGTCGCTATTGTAAGAAGGAATGTGCAGTAATGCCATCAGACCAAATCTGGAAAGCAACAGAAAACTTAAAACTCTCATAATAAGAAAGAAGATCCTTGTTGCGATAACACCACATAAAATTTGCTTAAAGACGATCGTTCGCAAATTCTCTTTGCCCTATTTCTTGTTATTTGTTTCAATGGAATCCAGCTTCTTAATCAGCAGGTTTCGAAGTCCTGGCAAGACTAGACGATTACAAATGACTGACCAGCAATAAGGTACGGCCACATAATTTTAATAATTTTGGAGACGCTTTCAATGAAAAAATCGATACTGGCATTCTCAGTTTTGAGCGCATTTGCAGCAACCGCTTCAGCCCAATCTTCCGTCGTCATCTACGGTATCGTCGATGCAGCAGTCGTCGCCACTAGCAATCAGACAGCAACTGGTGGCTCCAAATTCTCAATGGACGCTGGTCAGTTATTGACCTCCCGTTGGGGTATTAAAGGTTCTGAAGATCTGGGTGGTGGTTTGAAAGCGAACTTCAATCTGGAAGGCACACTGGCCAATGACACTGGTGCTGCCGGTGCTGGTTTTGGCGGTAATGTGTTTAACCAGGCTGGTAGTAACACCTCCCTGTTTGATCGTCTGGCCTGGGTGGGCTTGTCTGGTGATTTTGGTTCGATTACTCTGGGTCGTAACAATATTCTGGGTGTGGATTCTGTTGGTCTGGCTGATCCTATCAGTCTGGCACATGCAGGTTCCAATCCTAACGTGATGTTCAGTGCCTTGAATGCAGGTGCATTCTTTGGTGGTTTCGGTACTAACCAGGGCGGCACCGCACTGCGTCAAAACAACTCTGTTAAATATGTGTCACCTCTGATGTCTGGTTTTGGCGGCGCGGCGATGTATGGCTTCGGTGAAAAAGCCGGCGACACAGGTGCCAGCAGTTATGTTGGTTTGTCTGGTTTCTTTACTGACGGCACCAATGGCGCGGCTTTGTCCTATGCAAAACTGAAAGATGCAAATAATGTATCGAGCCTGAGCGGCTGGGCAGGTGGTGTGAAATTCAAGGTAGACCCATCTGTGATGTTGCGTGCAACTTACTCCCATAATAAAGTCGAAGGCAACGTCAAAATTGATGCATTGCCAAGTGCAGATGGTCGCAAGATCACTGTGATCGGTCTGGGCGTCGATTTTACTTTGTCTGATCAGATGACTTTGACTCCCGCCTACTACAACACCAAACGTTCTGGCGATATTGATGGTAAGGCTGATCAATACATCTTGCTTGGTAAATATGCATTTAGCAAACGCACTACAGCTTATGCTTCACTGACATATGCAAAAGCTGGCTCGGTCAATGCGCAAGATGTCTCCCTGGCTTTGGGTATTATCGGTGCAGGGAATAGTTCAGCAACCCGCACTGCGGTAGGTATATTGCACGCATTCTGATACTAAGTAGTTCGATTCTGCTTGCAAAGGTCGCTTATGCGACCTTTGCAATTTTGTTTTTGCTTTATTTTTCGTTTAAAAATGTAATTTTTCAGCAATAGTTTCACTCGGTTAATGTTATTTTAATTGTATCAAAATACTTTCTTTTGTGGCAATTTTTGTTGCTTATTCGAGACATAATCACTCCATATTCCCTCTCAAAGCCGATTTCGCTTGGCTGTCTAACACCATTTTTGGTCAAATACGTTAACTTCTTTTTAGCAGTCTTGTCGGTTCATAAGTATTAGCGCGTTTCGTGCGATCAATTTTTGGCTCTGTTTTGCGCGAATTGTGCTTAATGTAGTTCATATCAATGTGAAATCCTTTGGAGAAATATCAATGAAAAAATCACTCATCGCTCTGTCAGTTTTGGCTGCTGTTGCTGGTTCAGCACAAGCTCAGTCTTCCGTAACTATCTACGGTGTACTGGATATGGCGTTGCAAAATGAAAGCAATGGCGCTGGTACAAAAGGCGCAGGCAATGTTACATCTCTGGATTCCGGCGTTCAATCCGGTTCCCGTTTGGGTTTCAAGGGTACTGAAGATCTGGGTGGCGGTCTGAAAGCTATCTTCAAGCTGGAAATGGGCGTTAATGCCGACACAGGTGCGTCTGCTCAAGGTGGCGTTGCATTCGGTCGCGCAGCATGGGTAGGTTTGGCTGGTGACTTCGGCTCTGTTAAACTGGGTCGTCAAAACAAGCCTATGTTCGACGTAGTTGATGCTATCGATCCATTCAGCACTGGTATCGTTGGTGGTACTGCTGGCCAAAGTACAAGTGCAACTGGCTTCGGTAACCTGTTCTTCGCGACTAACCCACGCTCTACAAACACAATCAACTACTCCACGAATGATCTGAGTGGTTTCTCTGCATCTGTTGCTTACACATTTGGTGAAGTCGCTGGCGACAATTCTAAAAATCGTGGTATCGGTGTGTCTGGCCAATATGCTGCTGGCCCATTCCTTGGCGTAGTTGCTTACCACACAGAAAATGATGCAAATGCACAAGCAATCAAGCATTTGTTCACAGGTGCAACATATGACTTCGGCGTAGTTAAAGGCGCCCTGGCATACGGTAAAGTTACTTCTGACAACAACTCTGTTGACAACAAAATGTGGTTGATTGGTGGAACAGTACCTGTGAGTGCTGCTGGTGCAGTCGTCGGTACATACGCACGTGTAACAAACAATCTGGTATCAGCTGGTAATTCTAACCAAATCGCTATTGGTTACACACACTCCCTGTCCAAGCGTACTAACATCTACACATCCTTCGAGCGTTTGTCGAATGATGCAAACACAAATGCAGGTGGTCTGGCTTCCGGTAACGGCGTGACAGAACGTCTGGTGAACGTAGGTATCCGTCACATGTTCTAATTTTATGCTGACTTATGTCAGTATAAAAAGAGTCAGGTAAGATTGAAAAAGCACTCCGGCGGAGTGCTTTTTCTTTGCCTGGATACTTTTTTGTTAAGCAAGGTCTTCACGAGGTATTGCAGCCTCTATGCAGCTTTGTCGAGCAAAAAAATGGCTGACATAGCGCTATGTCAGCCATTTTAAATATTTCACTACTCAAAATATTTAATAGTCATTAACAGTCATTGTCTGGGTTTTGGCTGATTTTAAGCAAAACTGACACTTAGGCCAGGCAGGGGGATGCCAGAGAAGGCGGTACCCCAGGTTTGCCCAGACTGCACAGGATAAGCATCTGTCCATGTACCAGTGGTGATAATTTCACCCGCCTGCAAAGGGGGAAATTGCGGCTGCTTTTGTAGCAAGCCATGCAGGTGCCAGATCGCATGTAAAGGGCTGTCCAGTACATTGCTGCCATAACCAGCGCTGAGCAAAGTGCCGTCGCAGGACAGCGAGACACTGGCATTGGCCAGCAGCTCTGCCAGATGCTGGCGGCTGGCACTGGATAAGATACGCGGTTCACCGATCAGCAAGGTGCCATGCAAGCCCAGTGCGGCTATCGCATCGGCTGCCTCAAACTTCCAGTCAGGGTAGGGGCTGACGACGATTTCTACGCCGTGTGCCATCCATTCCAGGCAATCTGCCAGCTCTTCTATGCAAGCGTCGGCTGCCGGCGTTCTGCCGAGCTTGAATACCACTTCCGGCTCTATGCGTGGTTGCAAGGCACCTGTCAGGCTTTGGTAGGCATGGTTATCTTCTACATAGCGCACCGTGCTGTCAAACAGGCTGCTCCAGATAGGTTCGCGTATGGCAGCTTTTTCGCCATACTTGGTCCACAGCTTGCGGTTGGTAAAGCCCAGTTTGCGGCCTATGCGCACTTCGCCTTCGGCAGCGCGTATGGTGTCAGATGCTTTGGCAATGTCGTAGGCATCGGCGATGCTTAATTCAAATTGCCAGCTCAGAGGATTGACATGCTGGGTACGTGCCCTGGCTTCAAGAAAAGTGTAGGCATGTTGTTCGGCTAGTAAGGACATGGCATCAAATTCGGTTGGATTGAGCACAAACCATGGAGAGGTCAGCGTATTAACTACCGCCCCATAAGTCACCGTTATTGCCCGATCTGGGCATGGTCACGCCAAAATGCTCATACGCGGACGGCGTTGCTATCCTGCCTCTGGGCGTGCGTTGCAAAAAACCCTGCTGTATCAGATAGGGTTCCAGTACATCTTCTATGGTGTCGCGTTCTTCGCCTATGGCTGCAGCGACGTTGTCCAGGCCTACCGGACCACCACCAAATTTGAAGAGGATGGCTTCCAGCAGTTTTCTGTCCATGAGATCAAAGCCAACGGCATCGACATCCAGCATCTTCAATGCCGCATCGGCAATGCCCTTGGTGATTTCGCCATTGCCCTTGACCTCGGCATAATCGCGTACCCGCCGCAGCAGGCGGTTGGCAATACGCGGTGTACCACGGGCCCGCTTGGCGATTTCACGCGCACCATCAGCCTGTATCGGCGCACCTAACAATGAGGCTGAGCGGGTCACGATCTTGGTCAATTCTTCAGGCGTATAAAATTCCAGTCTGGCGACGATACCGAAGCGGTCGCGCAGCGGGTTGGTCAGCATGCCAGCGCGGGTAGTTGCGCCAACCAGGGTAAAAGGCTGCAAGTCCAGTTTGACCGAGCGAGCTGCCGGGCCTTCGCCTATCATGATGTCGATCTGGTAATCTTCCAGCGCCGGGTACAAAATCTCTTCTACGACAGGCGACAGACGATGTATCTCGTCAATGAAGAGCACATCATTGGCTTCCAGGTTAGTCAGCAGGGCCGCCAGGTCACCGGCACGCTCCAGCACCGGGCCAGAAGTCTGGCGCAGGTTGACACCCATCTCACGTGCAATGATATGCGCCAGTGTGGTCTTGCCCAGACCGGGCGGGCCAAACAACAGGGTATGGTCAAGTGCTTCACTGCGCTGGCGCGCAGCAGTGATGAAAATTTCCAGTTGGCCGCGTATCTTTTCCTGCCCCACATATTCATCAAGTTGTTTGGGGCGCAGGGCGCGTTCTATCGCTTCTTCATTGGGAGAACTGGGCGTGGCCGAGATAATGCGCGGCTCGCTGAAGTTGGAAGAAAGATTGTCGGTCTGTATCGTCATCGCTTAACCCTTGGACAAGGCTTTCAATGCCAGTTTGATACCGTCAGAGACGCCACTACCTGCAGGCACAGACTTCATGGCCAGCAAGGCTTCCTTGTCAGAATAACCAAGTGCCTGCAAGGCATTCAGAATGTCGGCGCTGTGGTCTCCTGCCGCCAGTGCCGCAGTGGCATTACCCAGGTCCGCACCGAGTTTGCCCTTTAGTTCGAGCAATAACCTTTCAGCAGTTTTCTTGCCTATGCCAGGCACGCGGGTCAGGCGTCCGGCCTCTTGCAGGGTAATCGCCTGTGCCAGGTCGGCTACTGACATGCCGGACAATATGGAGAGGGCAGTGCGGGCACCGACGCCGCTGATCTTGATCAATTGCTTGAAGGTGCTGCGCTCTTCTGCAGTACCAAAACCAAACAGCACATGCGCATCTTCACGTATCGCCAGATGGGTCAGCAAGACCACTTTTTCACCCAGATGCGGCAGGTTATAGAAAGTGCTCATGGGCACATCAACCTCATAGCCCACACCCTGGCAATCGACCAGCAATTGCGGAGGATTCTTTTCTATCAGAGTGCCTGCAATGCGACCTATCATGAGACTGCTTTCATACTGTATGAATAAGCAGTGATAGTAAACGATTCTGGCGCATTTGACGAGGCAAATGCGGGGAAATTATATGGATATTGCGATACTGCAATGAAATGAGATCGGGCAGGAGCTAACCTACGAGACGTCCGCCCTTGACGCGCAAGCCCTTCTTGGCCAGGCCGGGAGCAATGGCACCCAGGGTTGCCAGAGTGTCGCCACTATGCGCATGGCAAATCGCCACGCCCAGTGCATCGGCAGCATCACTGCCAGGCAGGCCGGACAAAGCCAGCAGGCGTTGCACCATGTCCTGTACCTGCTCTTTCTTGGCGCGGCCATGACCAACCACGCCTTGTTTGACTTGCAAGGCAGTGTATTCTGCCACTGCCAGGTCAGCCGCCACCAGCGCGCATATCGCCGCTCCACGGGCTTGCCCCAACAGCAATGTGGACTGTGGATTGACGTTGACGAAGACTTTTTCTATCGCCGCACAATCGGGCTGGTAAGTACGCACTATTTCTGAAACGCCTGACAAAATTGTCTTCAAGCGTTCGGGCAAAGTGCCATCGATAGTCTTGATCGTGCCTGAGGCGATATATGTCAGCTTGCTGCCCTGTTTATGGATGACGCCAAAACCGGTGGTACGCAAGCCGGGGTCTATGCCTAGGATTTTCATGAATTGTTTTGTTGGTATCTATGGGCTGGTGCTGATGTTGCTGAACGGGTCTTGCTGGGGAGTATAGCGTATCAGTGTGGATTTTTATTTGTTGCTATGTGAGTGCGTGATCACTTTCGACTATTGTTATTTGTGATTAATGTACGTTGCATGCTGTGAGTTGTTAATGCTTTGCGAATCGTATTTGTGGGCGGCGAATGCCGCTAGGCTCCAGCCTTCGCTGGAGCGACGTCAATTAAATATGGAAGATTTAACCAGTCACGTACTTGTTCGGCTCAAACAATATCCAAATACAAATCCCGCCAATAAGGATTGGTTTCTTCAATCAATCTGATCTTCCATTCCCGCTTCCAGGCCTTGATTTGCTTTTCGCGTTGAATGGCAGAAAGGATGGAGTCAGTCTGATGAAACCAGACCAATTGATGAATTTTATATTTCGAAGTAAAACTGTCGACGAATTCATTCTTATGCTGATAAACACGTGCGATCAAATCGCTAGTAACACCAACATACAAAGTGCCATTTCTGGCACTGGCAAGAATATAGACGTAAGCCATGAGGATGAGAAGGAGGAATGAAAAACGGCCCTGAATAATCAGGGCCGCATATACATCATTTAATACATCAACACTGCATCAATGACGGAAATGACGCGTACCGGTATAGACCATGACCACACCACGTTCATCCGCAGCATCGATCACTTCCTGGTCACGCATGGAGCCACCCGGGTGGATCACGCAAGTAGCGCCAGCATCGACCACCACATCCAGACCATCACGGAAGGGGAAGAAGGCGTCAGACGCTACCGCAGAACCGGTCAAAGTCAAACCAGCATTCTGTGCCTTGATGGAGGCGATGCGGGCAGAGTCTATGCGGCTCATCTGGCCAGCACCTACACCCAGTGTCATGCCATTGCCGCAGAAGACGATGGCATTTGATTTGACATACTTGGCCACGCGCCAGGCGAACATCATGTCAGCCATTTGTTGCGGAGTTGGCTGCAATTTTGAGACGACGCGCAGTTCTTCCTGCAAGACGTTTTTCGCATCTGGTGCCTGTACCAGCAAGCCACCGCCAACACGCTTCATATCGTATTGGTTGAAGTCATTGCCCAGAGAAATTTCCAGCAGGCGCACATTTTGTTTTGCAGCGAAAATCTGTTTTGCTTCGGCTGTGAAAGATGGCGCGATCAATACTTCAACGAATTGTTTGGCGACGATTTCCGCAGCCTTGCCATCGAGTTCTCGGTTGAAGGCAATGATGCCGCCAAATGCAGAAGTCGGGTCAGTCTGCAAAGCCTTGCTGTAGGCATCAAACGGTGTAGGTGCAACAGCCACGCCGCAAGGATTGGCATGCTTGACGATGACGCAGGCAGATTCAGCGAAAGACTTCACGCATTCCCATGCGGCATCGGCATCGGCGATATTGTTGTAAGACAGTTCCTTGCCTTGCAATTGCTTGTAGTTGGCCAGCGAACCTTCCAGGGATTTCAGGTCGCGATAGAAGGCGGCTGACTGATGCGGGTTTTCGCCGTAACGCATTTCCTGCACTTTTTCAAAATGCAGGTTCAGGGTTTGCGGATAGGCGCTGCGTGTGGTGTGTGCCTTGTCTTCACCCAGGCTGGTCAGATAGTTGGTGATGGCACCATCGTATTGTGCTGTGTGAGCAAATACTTTTTTTGCCAGCGTGAACTTGGTGTCATAGCTGACGACGTTCTGGTTCGCCTTCATCTCTGCCAGCACGACGGCATAATCAGCAGGGTCAACAATGACTGTGACGTCTTTGTGGTTCTTGGCAGAAGAGCGCAACATGGTTGGTCCGCCGATGTCGATATTTTCTATCGCATCTTCAAGTGAGCATTCACCCTTGGCGACAGTTTGCTGGAACGGGTACAGGTTGACCACCACCATGTCTATGGTAGGAATGCCATGCTGTTCCAGCGCTGCCACATGTTCAGGAAAATCACGGCGTGCCAGAATACCGCCATGCACTTTAGGGTGCAGGGTCTTGACACGGCCATCGAGCATCTCAGGGAAGCCGGTGTAGTCAGCCACTTCGGTAACAGGCAGGCCATTGTCAGCCAAGAGCTTGGCTGTGCCACCCGTGGACAAGAGCTTGACACCGAGCGCAGACAATTCACGTGCAAATTCGAGCACACCGGTCTTGTCGGAGACGGAAATGAGGGCTTGTTTGATCATGATTTTTGATGTGAGTAAGGAAATCGGTGTCAAGCCTCGCGGATGGATTAAAGCAAACCGTGCTGCTGCAATTTCTTGCGCAAGGTGTTCCGGTTAATGCCCAACATATCGGCGGCTTGTGACTGGTTGCTCGATGCGCGCGTCATGACCATTTCTAACATCGGTTTTTCAACGGCTAACACGACCATGTCGTAAATATTGGATGCGGGTTGCTCGCCCAGGTCACGGAAATACTTTTCCAGGTTTTTGTGGACGGCGTCTTGAATGCTATCTTTGCTCATGCTGTTTTTATCACTGTTCGGTTAAGCCAGGCGGCGGGTAGTCCATGCTTCATGGACGGCAAGACAATTTATTTTTTGTAAAAGTACTTTGTCTTATGCTGCCAGTTTTTCTTCAAAGGGGCGGTATTGTAACCGCTCCCCAGCCATGTGATCAAAAAAACTGCTGACGGCGGCAAGTTGTTCATCACAATCCGTCAGTAAGTTCATTTGTTGCCGGAATTCTTCCCCGCCTACCAGGTCTTGCATATACCAGCCTATGTGTTTGCGTGCCGTTCGTACGCCCAGATAGTCACCATAAAAGGCATAGTGCGCTTTCAAATGGGCATCCATGAGTCCACGAACTTCAGAAATCAGTGGGGCAGGTAAATGCTCGCCGGTATTGAGGAAATGCTCGATCTCGCGAAAGATCCACGGTCGGCCTTGCGCCGCCCGGCCTATCATGATGGCGTCAGCACCGGTGGCCTCCAAGACATATTTGGCTTTTTCCGGTGTCGTGATGTCGCCATTGGCAACTACGGGGATATTGACTGCGGCCTTGACGGCAGCAATGGTCTCATATTCGGCATTACCCTTATAACCATCGGCACGGGTGCGCCCATGCAGGGTCAGCATTTGTATGCCAGCCGCTTCTGCCATGCGGGCAATATTCAGGGCATTTTTATTGGCCCTGTCCCAGCCGGTACGAAACTTGAGTGTGACCGGCACATCGACTGCGCCGACCACCGCATCCAGTATCTGACCAACCAGGTTTTCATGCTGCAACAAGGCAGAGCCACACCAGGCATTACAGACCTTTTTAACCGGGCAACCCATGTTGATATCGATGATTTGCGCACCTTTATCAACATTATGCCTGGCGCAATCGGCCAGCATTTGTGGATCAGCACCGGCAATCTGCACGGCCTTGGGTTCCATTTCGCCTTCATGGTTGGTACGGCGCGTGGATTTTTCTGTTTCCCAAAGCTTGGGGTTGGAGGCTGCCATTTCAGACACGGCATAACCCGCACCCAGTTCTTTGCACAACTGACGGAAAGGTCTGTCAGTCACACCAGCCATGGGAGCAACAAAAATATTATTACGCAGCACGTAAGAGCCGATTTGCACGATCAGGGAAGGGGGAAATTCGAAGAAGCGCTATTCTACCTGAATCCTGCTTAAATATTCGGCAAAATCGTTACTACTCGTAAGGAATATTTTTATCTATATGACATGCAGAAGCGATAGTATAAATCTAGCAAAATCATCAGTCTTTTAGACTTGCATTTCTAAATTACTGTAGTAGGCGGTATACCAACCTACACTAGTCCGCATATGTGTATACTCTGATTGCAATTTGTCATGGACTCCTGACAAAAATGCATTCCCGTGGCACTGATTAATTGATTCATTGATTGATCGCCGCCAAGGGAATACATTTTTAATATTAAGGGAGTCATCGTGGATACGCAAAACAAGGAGACAGTACATAGAATTACCATCGTTGGCGGTGGTGCCGGCGGGCTGGAACTGGCAGTTCGCCTGGGCAAGAAATTAGGCAAGAGTGGCAAGGCCATCATCACACTGGTGGATGCCAGCCGTACCCATTTGTGGAAACCTTTATTGCATCAGGTTGCCGCAGGCACCCTCGATAGCCACGCGGATGAACGTGAGTACTTTGCCCTGGCCAGATCAAATCATTTTGATTTTCGTCTCGGGCGCATGGATGGCTTGTCGCGTGACAAGAAAGAAATCTACCTCGCTCCGACTCTGGATGAAAACGGCATAGAGTTATTGCCACGCCAGGCCATACCCTATGATAGCCTGGTGATTGCCCTGGGCAGCCAGACCAATGACTTTGGTACGCCAGGTGCGCGCGAGAACAGCATCATGCTTGATTCACTGGCAGCAGCCGAGCGCTTCCACCAAAAACTCATCAATTGCTGTTTGCGTGCACAAACCCAGGCTCAGGCTGCTGGGGAAGGTCGTTTTACGGTCACTATCATAGGTGGTGGTGCAACCGGGGTAGAGCTGGCGGCCGAGTTGCACATGACCACCAAAATTCTGTCGAGCTACGGCCTGGTTAACTTCCATCCAGAAAAAGATTTGAAGATTGTTATTGTTGATGCTGCCCCGCGCCTGCTGCAAATGCTGCCTGAACGCCTGTCAGAATCTGTCGCCCGTGAATTGCGCAGCATCGCCATCGAAGTACATACCAATGAAAAAGTCGTTGAAGTTTCCAAGGCTGGTGTAGAGATGGCCAGTGGCAAATTCATCCCCAGTGGCATCGTGGTGTGGGCCGCTGGCATCAAGGCTCCTGAATTCTTGAAAGACCTGGATGACTTGGAATGCAACCGTATCAACCAACTGGTTGTTAACCGCAACTTGCAAACCACGCGAGATCCCTCCATTTTTGCCCTGGGTGATTGCTGCGCCTGTCCACAAGGCGAAGGTTTGCCGAATGTGCCGCCGCGCGCGCAGTCAGCCCATCAACAAGCCACGACTTTGGCCAAGTCATTGGTGCGCCAGCTGCAAGGCAAGTCCTTACTGGCATTTACTTACAAGGATCACGGTTCGCTGGTGTCGCTGGGTAATTACAGCACAGTCGGCAGCCTCATGGGGGCCATCGCCAGCGGCTCGGTTTTCATCGAGGGTACTTTGGCAAAATGGATGTACTGGTCTTTGCACAAGCATCACCAGGTAGCAGTCAATGGTCTGTTTCATACCTGGCTATCGACCTGGGCAGAGACCATAGACCGGGTGCGCAATCCGCGTATCAAGTTGCATTGAGTCGTGCAGATGGGGTATTGCCCCATCTGCACACGCGGCCTACTACATAGAATTGAATATGAATTGAGCTTGCTCAGCGCGTATTCTTTATTTGCCGCATGTACGCCGCACTATCTGGCCTGAAGAAGGCTGCATTGATCTTGTTGGCCAGTTTGTCGAAGGCACGCTCTGCCATCACCGCATAGACCTGGCCTTCAGGCGCACGATGTACGGCATCGCGATTGGATGTCTTGTAGTCAACGTTGAAAGAATCTGGCGGCTCGACTTCCAGATCAAATTTCCAGCGATCTTTGGCATTGGGTACCAGGATGGCCGCCTTGAAGCGCATGACCAGCCCGACAAAGGCATCATCCTGTTTGTCTGAGGTATACACCTTGCCAGAAGGCTCTATCTGGTAGGCGATCAGCAATCTGGGGACATTGTCTTTGGCAGCAGGGTTGGCATTGAATGCCAGTACATCATTCGGGAAGATGGCGCTGAATGCACTGCGCATGCCATCGACAATCCGGGTTTCTCTGGTGGCGGCGCTGTTATCGGCAAAGTATTTTGCTGCCGGTATGATCTTCATGCCACGTAATTTGTTTTCCTTGAGTTTCAAGAAAATGTCCAACTGACTCAAATCATTTTCTGTAGGGCGATTAAAGCTGATGGCCACATTCGGGTCGTCATGTTCCTCGGCGAACTTCAGCAATTGCTCCATGGACTTGATCATGCCTGTGTCCGAATTGACTGCCTGCGCCCGGAATTTTTGCAAGGCACTGTCATACAGTAAATGAATTTCTTCTGCTACGTCGGGCAGGATATCTGATTGCGGGAAACGTCTCTTCAGTTGGCGCAGCAGTGTGACAGAGTGTTTTTTTTGCACTTCGTTGAATACCACGCGCGGCAATTCAGCCTGCATTTCAGCCAGCTTGAATTTGCCATTGGCGAGATAGCCCAGATAAGCAGCTTCAGTTTGTGACTGCTTGGCATTCAAATACATTTTCTTGTCTGCTGCTGCGTTCCTGCCATACCAGAACACGGCGGCAATCAGGATGGCCAACATCAGCAATACCACTTTTAGCTCAATCAACAAAGTGAGTATGCGCTTGGGCAGGCTGGCAGTCACCAGTGCTTCACGCCACTTGTTTTTGCGCACATCCAGGAAAGGATCAAAACCATACAGGCTGGCGATGTCACGATCGTGGAATGCATTCCTCGCCTTGGCCTTGTAGGTATTGAATTTTTCCAGCGCGATTTCAGCCTGGTTCAGGTTGGTGATGACCAGTTCTTTGCGGGTGCCATCATTGAAGTTGAAAGAGAAAACGGTTTTTTGATAACGCCCATTGTTTTCATGATGCGTGGCATCCAGTTTGCGCAATTGTGCCAGGTCATGTACCGCAATCTTATTGCTACGCATGTCGACCAGAGCCAGAGGGAACAGGTAGTGACCTGGCAAAAACCGAAACTTGGCACTTAATTGCATGCGCTGCCACATCGCATGTCCCGCATACACCACGCCAAAAAACAAGATGGCATACCAGACGATCAAACCTGTATCGCCCCAGGCAGTATCTTTGACCGGGTCACCAAAATGAGCTGCTGCAGCCAGGTAAATGAAGAAGCTACAAACTGCCAGGAGAGCCACATGCAAAAAATACCAGCGTGTATTGGACGTGACTTGCCCATGCACGAGAAAGTCGGGGCTCCTGACCGATCTGGCCAAATGCTTTTTGACATTACGGGGTAGTGCATCATAATCGAATTGATAAAAGACTCGCACCAGGACTTTCCTTCAACTTAAAATGGCAGATCAGCAAAACAGACGCGCAGGCTTGATGTACTACACAATCGCTGAGTAAAGCAGGCAGTATCGCCATTTACCATGTCATGGTCAATTCACTTGTGTCATTCTGGCAGGTCATGCATAAAACTATTTTTTATCACGTCCATTCATCAGAAAATTTCCGCCATTTATCGGCGTGGATGGGACGTCAATCGCAAAGAGAAGGAAATCAAATTTGTTTATCCGTATATTGCACATCATCAACAACCCACATGGAGTAAAGATGATGAAACACTGGAAAATCCTGATCGCAGCCCCACTGGTTGCATTTGCTGTCAATTTCTCATACGCGGGTGCGGTCAAAAATGGCATCCCCAAAGGCTGGACAGGCAATGGTGCGATTGCCACCCATTATGAAAGTGGGATTGATGAGTCGCAAGGGAGTAAAGAGCAACCGGCTTTCTTTATCGCCTCAAAAGAGACAAGCACTGATGATGATTTTGCCGCTATCACGCAAGTGGTCGATGCAAGTGCATATCGTGGAAAAAACATGGTTTTAAAAGCATCCGCCCGCCACACGGATGAGCTGGGTCGCTACGAACTCTGGATCCGAACTACTGATGACAAAGGCGGTGTTCGCATCACCTCCTCTAGCGGAGCGAAAGGGGACGCTTGGGAAACGGTGAGGGTTCAGGCACCAGTGAGCGCCAATGCGCAAAAACTGGAGTTAGGGATAGGTATCAGAAAACAAGGGAAATTGCTGGTAAAAGACCTGTCCTTTGCTGAAGCCTCCGCAAATAATTCCATACCTGAGCGCAAGCCTATAGCCAACGATGTCAACATCGGTCAGGCAAACGCAGCGATAAAAAACCTGAATTTCTCGGAATAAAAAATGCATACAGACATGACCATAACTCATGCGGATGAAGAAGGGGCAGGCACATTGAACGCGTGGCCGTTGTTACCCATGCTGGCCGCGCTGGGTTTGCTGCTTTATGCAAGCCTTGGTCCAGGTCGCTCAGCCTGGCTGGCAGATAGCCTGGCTATCCTGCTGGCCTATACCCTGGCACAAGCCGGTTTATGTCTGTCGCAAAAAATACTGTGGTTCAAACATGCCAGCCAGCGCTGGGCTATTCTGGCCTTGTCCGTGGCGCTGGCATTGTTTGCAGGGCCCAAGGCAGAAGCTGCATTCTGGCCGACGATGACAACCGGCCATGCCAGCTGGTTATTGCCCGCAATCATACTGGTATTCCTGTTCGCCACCGTCTTGCCTGCTGCCATAGACCTGGAAATTCGGCACCGCACTCAGGCCAGCCTGGCGGCGGAAGCCAGCAAGCACAAAGTCGAGAGACAAATGCTGGAAGCCAGATTGGCAGCCTTGCAGGGCCAGATAGAGCCACATTTTTTATTCAATACCCTCGCCAACACCCGTGCCCTGATACACCAGGATGCAAATCAGGCAGAACAAATGCTGAACCACCTGATTGCTTACCTGCGTGCCGCCATGCCCGACATGCGCCTGAGTACCACCACACTGGGGCAAGAGCTGGACAGGGCTGCTGCCTATCTGCAAATCTTCCAGACACGCCTGGGCGCACGCTTCCAGTTTTCTGTGCAGGCAGCAGATGATGTGCGCGCCTGCCTGATCCCACCACTGGCTGTCATGAGCCTGGTGGAAAACGCCATCAAGCATGGTATAGAACCGCAACCCGGTGATGCACGCATAGATATCATCGCGCATAATGAAGCAGGGCAGTTACAGGTAGAAGTCAGAGATAATGGCCGTGGTTTCCACGGTGAACTGGGCAGTGGCGTGGGTTTGCTGAACGTGCAGGAAAGATTGCTCGCCCTGTTCGGTGAACAGGCAGAATTGCGCCTGCAGGCCCAGGATGAAGGTGGTGTAAATGCCATGCTGATCCTGCCTGCCAGATTCGACAATCAAGAGAAAGCTAGTGCATGAGTATTGCGTTGCAAACAGTAGCAAGACCGCGAGTGTTAATCGCCGAAGATGAAGCGATTTTGCGACAAGAACTGCATACTGCCTTACAGTCTTTATGGCCGGAACTGGACGTGGTGGCTACGGTCGATGATGGAATTCGTGCTGCGCAGGCCATTGCTGATTTACAGCCTGACCTGGCTTTTCTGGATGTACGCATGCCAGGTTTGAATGGGATCGATGTCGCCCGTCTGGCCCGCCACCCTTGCCACATTGTGTTCCTGACTGCGCATAATGACTATGCCGTCGATGCCTTTGACCAGGGCGCAGTGGATTACCTGCTCAAGCCTCTCGATATGGGCCGCCTGGCACTGGCCGTGCAAAGACTCAAGCAACGCCTGTCGCAGCAACCGGCAGACATGTCGGCCCTGCACATCAAAAAACCGCAAGAGGCTCTACGCTGGATACAGGCTTCCGTCGGCAACCAGATACGCTTCATCAATGTCAGCGATGTACTTTGTTTTCGGGCAGACGCCAAGTACACCAAGGTCATGACGAGCAAACTTGAGGCCCATATACGCACCACCATCAAAGACCTGGCTGCGCAACTTGATGCAGATAAATTCTGGCAGATATCGCGCAGCAATATCGTCAATGTGGCAGCGATAGATGCGGTGCAAAGAAGTGATGGCGGGTTGGCGTTACGCCTGCAGGCCAGCGATGAATGGCTGGCAGTATCGCAGGCTTATCAATCTCAATTCAGGCAGATGTAGATACTAAGTGCTGATTGAGCTACGGCGCTTCTTAACTTAAACTTGAAACGCTTGCTACGCTTACTCAACACTTAGTACGATAAATTTTTGAAAAATGCCGTCGTTGTTTTGGCGGCAGTGCTTTCTATCGTAATGGTGTCCGTCGTTAGCAAGAAATTTGTTGATCGCCTTGATCATCCTTCTCGACAAAACCCTCAAATTCCACCGACGTCATTTTTCGTTCCAGTCCTATGGATATCAGCTTATGTATGGCTTCGCTTTTCCTCCGATCTTTGCTTGCCGCAGGTCTTGCACCTTGAAATCTGCTTGACTTGGTATTGTTGATAATGCAATCTTGCTCGCGCACTATACAAGTGCTTGTAAATTCCCTGACTAATCTCATGAGGTTGAGCTTGTTATGATACGCATCAGAATATTTGTTTTTTTTTGAGTTTGGTGGGACTGGTCCATGCGGAAGAAAAAAAGCGAAAACATTATTGTCGGCACGATAGATACTATACATTCAAATGTTTTGAATGAGGATAGAAAGATTTGGGTGCATGTTCCCAAGCCCAAGGCTGGCTGGGGACCGGAAAAATCAGTTTATCCAGTAGTACGATGCCTTGCAGTTCCTGTTTGATTTTTACAAGATAGCTGATACGGAGCGTTTATATGATGAAAAAGTCGATGACGCCCTGGAGCTAAAGCAGCATTTTGAAAAAGTCAGTCAACGCTTGGGTTATCAGCAATTTCCAAAGCTGAGTTTTGTGAATATGATGGGACAGCATTTCTTAAATGAAAAAAAATTAAAGAATGCCCATGATTTCCTTGAGATGAATGTCAAGAATTATCCTAATAATCCTTTATCTTATGAAGGTATGGGCGACTACTACCAGGCGGCTGGCGAGCAGGCCAAGGCGAAAGAGGCATACCAGCAAGCTGTGAACCTGGATGCGAATTCCAGAGCCAAAGAAAAGCTGGAAAAGTTAACGAAGTAAAAAGTAAGTACCAGTATCGTGAACGCTATTGATACCTGTTGATGATATTTTATTCGCCAATCGCTTTGACTGTGTACCACGAAAGCCGCGGGATTCCTGCCTGCGCAATTTAAGGTCGCTCCAGCGCAGGCTGGAGCCCAGTGGCGTTGTTCAACGGACAGATAATGCCCGTTATTGCCATCGCAAAGACATCAATGCTTCTCGACCTTGCTCTGATTAATCTCGTCCAGCCCATCTGCATCCAGGTGGGCAATATCTCCCCATTGCACCAGCTTGATTTCTTTGCCCGTCACTTCAAAGCGATTGATGCTGGCGTTGTAGATAGTCACTTCGCGTGGCGCATTCAGTGGTAAATCCTTGGCGGCGCGGTAAGCGCATTCGAGTACGCCGCCGTGGGCGACGATGGCGATTTTCTTGCCTTCAAATTGTTTTGCGTAGTGCAGCACATGCTCCGTCACACGCTTGTGGAACTGGCGTATGGTTTCACCCTGGTTTTCGCCGGGTGGGAATTGCGCATCTGGTTCATGTGCTTGCCAGGCATTGTATTCCCTGCGATAGAGGCTGGGCAGTTCGCTATACAGCTTGCCTTCAAAAGCACCAAAGCAACGCTCACGCAAACCTTTATCTATGCGGGTGCTGACGCCTTGCAGGCGGGCGATTTCACCGGCGGTCTGCACAGCGCGCTGCAAGTCGCTGGAAACTATCGCGTGCAGCTTTTCATTTTGCAAGGCCCAGGCCAGGGCTTTGGCCTGGCGCGTGCCTTCGGCGTTCAGCGGGATATCGAGATGACCTTGCAAACGGCGTTCTGCATTCCAGGCGGTTTCGCCGTGGCGTATCAATAAAATTTCTGTGGGTTTCATTTGTTTATTTTGTTCTTATTTTGTTTTTAGCCAGAAGGTGACGGGACCATCATTGGTCAGCGATACCTTCATGTCGGCACCAAAGCTGCCGGTTTCTACCTGCGCATGTTTGCTGCGCGCCTGGGCGACGAAGTAATCGAATAATTGCCTGCCCAGCTCTGGTGGCGCTGCTGGTGTGAAAGAGGGGCGCGTGCCGGAATTGGTATCCGCAGCCAGCGTGAATTGTGGCACCAAGAGCAAGCCACCTTGCACGTCGGTGACGCTGCGGTTCATCTTGCCAGCATCGTCGGAGAAGACGCGGTAAGCGAGTAATTTTTTTAACAGGTCATCGGCCTGCTTTTCAGTATCTTCGCGCTCAGCGCAAACCAGGACCATCAGGCCAGCATGGATGGCGCCTATGGTATTGCCATCGACGACGACTTTGGCTTCGGTGACTCTTTGTAGTAGGGCGATCATGGGGAAGAGAGTAGGAATGGCGACTGTAGGTTGGGCTACGGTTTACCAGCCCAACACTGTGCTTATGATGAATATTTACGTTGTTCAAGCGCCGAGTGTTGGGCTGATGAGGCGTAGCCCAACCTACGAGAATTGAAGCATCACGCCGTCAAAGTTACCTTCGCAAACTTGCGTTTGCCGACTTGCAGTACGAAAGTACCTGCTTCTACTTTTAGACCTTTGTCACTGATGACAGCACCATCAATACGCACGCCACCTTGTTCCACCATGCGCAAACCTTCACCAGTCGAAGCACACAGATTCGTTTGCTTCAACAACTGGCCTATGCCAAGCGGCGCTCCACTGATAGTGACTTCCTCCACATCATCCGGTATCCCACCCTTGGAACGATTCACGAAATCCGCCAGCGCATCTTCTGCGGCTTGCTTACTATGGAAACGCGTCACGATTTCTTGCGCAATCGCCACTTTGATATCACGCGGGTTCTGACCTTCTGCGACTGCTTTTTTGTAGGCAGCGATCTGTTCCAGCGAGCAGAAAGACAGCAGCTCATAGTAACGCCACATCATGGTGTCAGAAATACTCATGATCTTGGCGAACATAGTGTTCGCCGGTTCAGTGATGGCGATATAGTTGTTCTTGGACTTCGACATCTTCTCGACGCCGTCCAGGCCTTCGAGCAAAGGCATGGTCAAAATGCATTGCGGCTCCTGGCCATAATCTTTTTGCAGTTCACGACCCACCAGCAGGTTGAATTTCTGGTCAGTGCCACCAAGTTCCAGGTCAGATTTCAGGGCGACAGAATCATAACCCTGCATCAGCGGGTACAAGAATTCATGCACAGAAATCGGCGTGCCCGCCTTGAAGCGTTTGGTGAAGTCATCACGTTCCATCATGCGGGCGACGGTGTACTTGGATGACAGTTGTATCATGCCGCGTGCGCCTAGTGGGTCTGACCATTCAGAGTTGTAGCGTATCTCGGTTTTGCTGGCGTCCAGTACCAAAGCGGCCTGCTTGAAATAAGTCTGGGCATTGTCTTCGATTTGTTCGCGCGTCAGCGGCGGGCGAGTAGCATTGCGGCCAGACGGGTCACCGATCATGGACGTGAAGTCACCAATCAAAAAGATTACGGTATGGCCCAGATCTTGCAGCTGGCGCATCTTGTTGAGTACAACGGTATGACCCAGGTGCAAATCTGGTGCAGTCGGGTCCAGGCCTAGCTTGATGCGCAGGGGTTTGCCGGTTTGTTCGCTGCGTGCCAGTTTTTGGGCAAATTCGGATTCGATGAGCAGTTCATCAACACCGCGTTTGGCTACCGCCAGTGCATGTTGCACTGCATCGGACAAGGGCAGGATTTTGCTGGCATTGCCAGTGTTTTCAGAGGAGCTGGAATTATGTTCAGAAGTCATCATTAATATAGATCAATTTTTTTGTAACACCGCTGGTCGAATTCCAAAACTGAATCCATAATCAGCGTTTGCCAAATTCTGGGTGTTGGTTAATTAGCAGGGATTATCGCTCAAACCGGATGTCAGCAATTTACTTGCTAGTTCCCTGGTTTTATAATCCCAAACTTTAGTGTTGCTGTCTTGATACCATGCGCATTTTATGTGCAAGTTCATCTCACTGCAACGATCTCGAATTTTCGATAAAAACAGTCAATTTTAACTTATTGCATGCGTCCAACAGATAAAATACTTCGTTTAGTCTCTGGTGGCAGACTGTTGTTTGGCACCACACGCGCTTCGCGCATCGTTTCCGTCTCCGCACTTTTCTTTGCAGTCTGCGCATTTGGCGCAGTTGGTGTTGCTCCTTTGGCACCAGATGCATCTGACTTGCCAGTCAAGCGCATCAAAGAAGAACTCAGCCTGCCTTCACTCGATGCCCAGGTCGCCGCACTGGAAGCGGTCGATCAGCAATTCATCCGTGAAGCTACCTTCAAGAGCAGTGAGCAATTGGCCACATTCTTGCAGCGCATAGGCGTGGATGACGATGAAGCAGCACAGTTCATCAAATCAGACAGTATTGCACGCGGTATCCTGCAATTCAGGGCTGACAAAACCGTGGCAGTCAAAACGGATGAAGAAGGTGAACTCCTGTGGTTGCAAACAACGGTCTCCGATGGCCCGGACAAACCAGTCAGAAACATCGTCATCAGCCGTGATAGTAATGGCAAGCTGACATCTTCCGATATCACTGCCAAACTGGAAAGGCGTGTGGAAATGGCAACTGCCTATATCCGTACCGCTTTTTACCCGGCTGCCGATGATGCCATGATCCCCTATAACGTCACCGAGCAGGTTAAATCCATGTTCGAGACCAATGTTGATTACCAGCGCCTGCAAAAGGGCGACTATTTCAATATTGTCTATGAAAGCTTCTGGCAAAACGGTGAACGCGTCCGCACCGGCCGTGTGCTGGCAGGTGAATTCAGCAATTCTGGCAAGTTGTATCAGGCAGCATGGTTTGAAGAAACTGGCGGTAAGGGTGGTTATTACACCTTTGACGGCAAGTCACTGAAAAAAGCCTTCCTCAAGTCACCGATAGAATTTACCCGCGTATCTTCTGGTTTCTCCATGCGCGTGCATCCTATTTCCGGTCATTGGAAAGCCCATAAGGGCGTCGACTTTGCTGCTGCGACTGGCACACCTATCCGTGCCTCTGCTGATGGCGTGGTTGATTCAGCTGCGCCAAGCAATGGTTATGGCAACCTGGTTGTGCTCAAGCACTGGAATAACTACAGCACTGCCTACGCCCATATGAGCCGTTTTGCTGCTGGCATACACAAAGGTAGCAAGGTTAGCCAGGGTGATGTGATTGGTTATGTAGGTACGACAGGCTGGTCTACTGGCCCGCATCTGCATTATGAATTTCGTGTCAATAATGAAGCCCGTGACCCTATGAGCATCAACATGACAGAGGCCGCCCCATTGGCGACTGCTGAAATGAACCGCTTCAAGAGTTTCGCTGGTGACATGAACCATAGATTCAACCTCCTGCACCCGGAACGCATGGCAGAAGTCATGCGTCTGGCCAAACGCTCTTGATCTTTAAGTAATTTGCCCGCAAGTCCAGTAATCATACGCAAGGCAGAGACAGCAGATGTCTCTGCCTTGACCGTTTTAATACTTCAGGTCTGGCTTGATACCTATGTCAAGCAAGGCGTCGGGCAGACTATTGCTGACTATGTCCTGTCTGAACTGACAACGGCAAGAACGGCAGCCTATCTCTCGCAAAGCCATACCCATATCCTGCTGGCAGAAACGAATGGTCATCTGATTGGCTATTGCCAAACCTCGCATGGCAAGCGTCATGCCCAGGTAACAGCAGAGCATCAGGCTGAACTCGACCACCTCTATATACACCCGGCATTTTTTGGACGTGGCATAGCTCGCCAATTGTTGACCGAGGCCGAGGCACATCTGCGTGAACTGGGCGTGCAGCAAGTCTGGCTGACTACCTGGGTAGGTAATGACAGGGCGCGGCTTTTTTATCCGCGTGTCGGTTATGCCGACATAGGTGAGACCATCTTCCGCATGAAAGCTGAGGAAATCGCCAACAGAATTTTTTGCAAGTCCCTGTAATATCAGGCTGACTCTTCTATACTCTTGCTGATTAAGGTAAACGATATGGCAGGCGGTATAAGCATGAGCATGCAGCACGACAAAAGCAATGCAAATAATATATATATAGGCATGATGTCCGGCACCAGCCTCGATGGTGTTGATGGCGTCATGGTGCGCTTGCCTGACCCTGACAATGAGGCAGGTGCTGGCATGCAGGTACTGAGCAGTGCCTACATCCCGTTTGATGCTGAGCTGCGTCAGCAAGTCATGCGCTTGCAGCAAGTCAGTGAGAATGAATTGCATCATGAGGCGTTGCTGGCAAATGCCCTGGTCAAAACCTATGCTTCCTGCGTCAAAAAATTACAGGCGCTGGCAGAAGGGCAAATCGTGCATGCCATAGGCGTGCATGGGCAAACCATCAGGCACAGACCAGAGTTGGGCTACACCCGTCAGACCAATAATCCCTCCTTGCTGGCAGAGTTGACAGGCATCGATGTCATCGCTGATTTTCGCAGCCGTGATGTCGCTGCAGGTGGCCAGGGTGCGCCCCTGGTGCCAGCTTTCCATCGCGCTGTTTTTGGTCGTGCAGGCGCTTCCAGTGTCGTCGTCAATATAGGCGGCATCAGCAATATCAGTGTCTTGGCCGCAGATGGCAGTACCCGTGGTTTTGATACCGGCCCCGGCAATGTCCTGATGGACGCCTGGATGCAGCAACACCAGGGCAAGACTTATGATGCCAATGGCGACTGGGCGGCACAGGGTAATGCCATCCCTGCATTGCTGAGCAGACTGATGGATGAAGCCTACTTGCGAATCCCGCCGCCAAAAAGTACAGGCCGTGATCTGTTTCATCCAGACTGGCTGCAGGGTAAATTACAGGGTTTTGAAGCCAGCCGTCCCGTCGATGTGCAGGCAACTTTGTGCGAATTCACCGCACTGACATTGGCAAATGAGATTGTCAGCCATGCAAGCGATGCCTCCCATGCCTATGTCTGCGGCGGCGGTGCTTACAATCACCATCTCATGCAGCGCTTGCAAGCTTTGCTATCTCTCCAGTCATGCAAGGCCCTGGTCAATAGCACCGCCATACTGGGTGTCGCCCCCGAACAGGTGGAAGCTCTGGCCTTCGCCTGGCTGGCACAAAGATTCTGCCTGCGCCTGCCAGGTAACCTGGCTGATGTTACTGGCGCAGCAGGTGGGCGCATCCTGGGGGCGTTATATCCTGCGTGATGGCTTGGAGATCATCCGGTGCATTCTATATATAAAGCCTTATTGTTTTAAATAGAGCTTGCTTGGTAATTCACTTCTTTTTTGAAATACGCAAAGCAAAGTCGACCAGAAGTCCGCATGCCATAGGGACTGAAAATATAGGAATCAGATGCAAAAAAGCAGGATAGGATGTGATGCTACCTGCAAGATAACTATTGAGTATTGGGCGGAGGGTAAAAAGATAGTAATACCCCCATATAAAAAAAGTGAAAAATATCACCAAAGCTGGCCAGGTGGAGTCTGTCTTGCCTTTTTCTTTGTCGTTGACGCGAGCTTCGGTAGTTTCCATGTGGTGATTCTTTATATGAGGGAATGAGTTGAATGTGGAGTTGTCAGTGAAGCCTCTCGACACTCTCGTTTTCAGAGTGCAAAATAAGGCTAACATTGTGTTGAGTAATTGGCAAGTGGGAGTGATTATGATTTGCCGGGCGCTGCACATTAGCTGCATCCAGATGGTAGTTGTTCCATATGTACATGTAGTCTTTAAAGCATTACTTATATAGCGCACTCAATAACTAAAAAATGAGATGCCCAATAACTCAAAACTGTAGCAAATTAATTACCCCCCCCAACCCCGTCGCGCCTGCGCAGGCAGGAGGCTACCGGGCTGGCGCTCCAGCGTCTTTCGTTGATAAGCCGCGATACTTGCTCACAGACATATATAAATATGAGAATGCAAAGGGTGCGCGCAGCGCACCCAAGGTTTTGC
>NZ_JBMPOT010000028.1:0-54231 GCF_049340425.1 Undibacterium sp. JH2W
GTATCTTTATGATCACCTAAAGGTGTTACCTATGTCCTGATACAGGTGTTACCCATGTCTCTGTTCTATACAGCGACGCAAGAAAGGTATGTAGCTGTCGGGCTACCCCCGACCGGCAATCTTAAATGGCGTGTAAACGTATTTGAAAACAGATACGTAAAACACTACGAATTTGAAATTAATATACCTAACCGTAAACAACGAACGTCGCTAGATTCTTGCCAAAAGCACGCAGGAATGACGTCATTATGTGTGCCGTAAATTTAAAAGCTGGCGGCTTCTGTTAAGCGCGTATCACTTCAACTCAAACGCCTTCTTATCCCCCTTAAACCACCCCGCCAAGCCCGCAATAAACTCCTGCGCCCCATTTCTCTCTGCAGTCTTCAAACCATGACTGGCCCCCGAAAATTCCACGAACTGAAAATCCTTTTCAGGATGCTTCAAAAAATAGTCCCGCAAGGCATGCCCTGATTCTATAGGCACACTCTCATCTTTCTCCCCCATCGCCGCCACCATGGGTATATCCAGGCTTGCATATACGCTCAAAGGATCGGTAAACAAACGACCAGACCAGTAGGCATAGGGATGGCCAAAAAATTCTTTCCTGAGGCTCTTGCCATCTTTTTTGATGTCAGCATAGACATGCAAAAAATAGTCGTGTGAAAATGGCTTGGCATAAGGCTCAACACCACGGTCGGCAAAGATCAAAAATTCTTCACTTTGTTTCAAGCCGCCACTGCCTGCTGTTACCAGCCAGCCTATCTTCTTGCTATCTCTGGCAAGGTAAGGAGCGACGGCACCGCCTTCAGAAAAACCCAGCACAGCAATCGAACGCACTGGCATTTTTTTCAGTTCAGGCTCTTGTTCAATGAACTTCAAATGGTCAGACAAGCGCTGATCAAATTTGTCTTCTGCCTGAAATTCTTTGCTGCACTTGCTGCCATCGGCATTTTTTATGACACCAGGTTTTTCCAGATAATAGACATTGGCAGCGGCAGGATAGCGTTCAAAAAACAGGGGCAAGCGTGTAGCAAAATCATCGCAACCTGAGCCACTGACCAGCAATATGGTTTGACCAGGATTGGTCACAGCAACATCAGATAAATGATAGTAGCGTCTTTGCTTGCCATCGATTTTTATTATATGTTCTTGCAACACTGGCGCTGCCACGCAAGCAGCACTAAACAGTGTAGCCAACACCAGGACTGTATGGCGGATTTGTGAAGAAATGGTATTCATAGGATTGCTAAACAGTGGTAAATGTAAAACACGGACAAGCATAAATCAGCATGGAAAAATATCACGATTCAAGCAAGAATTGATGCGCGAAAACAAAAAATGGAGAGCAAGCCCCCCATTTTTTTACTGCGTTTGCCACCATGTTTCTGGCAATAATCAGTGCTGTGCTCCACCACCCAGATAAGCCGCCTTCACTGCTGGATCATTCTGCAAACTGGCTGCAGGACCATGCACAGATATCCTGCCGTTTTCCAGCACGTAGCCATAGTCAGCCACGGCTAAAGCAGCCGCGGCAAACTGCTCCACCAACAGCATGGTCGTGCCCTGCTCTTTGAGGCGCACGATGATGCGAAAGACTTCATCGACCAATATCGGTGCCAGGCCCATGGATGGTTCATCCAGCAAGACCACGTCAGGGTTGAGCATGACTGCCCTCGCCATGGCCAGCATTTGCTGCTCGCCACCAGACAGGGTGCCCGCCAACTGATTCTTGCGTTCTTTCAAGCGTGGGAACAATTCCATGGCTTTTTGCAGATCACTTTCTATGTCACCACGCGGGCGGCTGCGGGTGAAGCGCGGGAAGGCACCGAGCAAAAGATTATCGGTCACCGACATGGTGGCAAACACGCGCCGCCCTTCTGGCGAATGTGCCAGCCCTGCCCTGGCGATCTTGTGTGAATCGAGGCCGGTGACATCTTTACCGGCCAGTGTCACCGTACCTTCTTTGGGTTTCAACATGCCGGATATGGCGCGCATGGTGGTGGTTTTGCCAGCACCGTTGGAACCTATCAGTGTCACGACTTTACCCTTGGGCACTTCCATGGAAATACCATGCAAGACTTCGACCTTGCCATAGGCTGCATGCAGATTTGAAATGCTTAACATTACTCTCTCCTCAGGCTGCAGTAATTTCGACGGTTTCAGCGACACTGCCACCGAGATAGGCTTCGATCACTTTAGGGTCGGCCTGTACTGCTGCCGGTTTGCCTTCTGCAATTTTCTGGCCAAAATCCAGCACAGTCACGGTATCGCAAATCGACATGACTACATCCATATGATGTTCAATGAGGATGATGGTAATGCCGTGTTCACGTATCTTGCGGATGATGGCGATCAGGTCCTTGATGTCGGGCGCAGTCAGGCCAGCAGCAGGTTCATCGAGCAACAGTAGTTGCGGATTGAGGCCCAGTGCGCGACCAATTTCGAGCAGGCGTTGTTTGCCGTAGGGCAGATTGCGTGCCTCTTCATTCGCCAGGTCCGCCAGGCCGACGAATTGCAGGATGCTGGCAGCACGTGCTCTTGCCAGTCGCTCTTCGCGCAGATAGCGTGGCGTATGCAGCATGGCATCGCCCACGTTACTGCGGAAGGTATTGTGCAAGCCCACCAGGATGTTTTCTGTCGCCGTCATTTCGCCAAACAATTGCACGTTCTGAAAAGTACGCGCCACACCACCCAAGGCAATTGCAGATGGCGTGCTGCCTGAAATGACTTTGCCGCCAAACTCCACCACGCCATCGGTAGGCTGGTAGATGCCGGTCAGCACATTCATCATGGTGCTTTTGCCGGAACCGTTAGGGCCTATCAAGCCATGCACTGTGCCTTTGTTGATTTGCAAATCAACCTGGTTCAGGGCTTTCAGGCCACCGAATTGCATCAGCAATTTCCGGCCTGACAGCAAAACGCCAACCCGGGTATCGCTGGCGTTGACGATGGCATTACCTGCATTGCTCTCGGCACTTTCAGCTTTGACGATGAGATGCTGTTGTCCCTTGCCCAGCAAGCTATTGACGAAACCAACGATACCATCCTGCAGGTAATACACGACGAACAAGGTCATCAAACCAAAAATGGTCAGACGCCAGTCGGTAATGTTTTCCAGCTTGTAAGAGAACAAGGCCATGGCCACAGTCGCACCGACAGGGACAATGAGTTCCCTGACTGTTTTACGTTGTTTGGCGATGGCTGCTCCACCAGCGATCACGGCAATTACTGCAGCGACTGTAGCGATCTTGCGGAACAGTTCTATATCAGCCAGCAGCGATGGCAACATCACGACTATCAATGCCCCCAGCAGTGACCCGGTACGGGTTTTGCGCCCGCCCATGATGACGGCCAGCAGGAACATAATAGTCAGTTCAAAGTTGTAGGTATTCGGCGAAATATATTCTTCCGAATACGCATACAGGCTGCCAGCCAGACCAGCCAGTGCTGCACTGATGACGAAGGCAATGACTTTGTACTTGTAGACTGAAACACCCATGCAGTCAGACGCAATCGGGCTGTCACGCAAAGCCTGGAAGGCACGGCCATAGTGAGAGCGCAAGATGCGGTGAACCACAATCAATGACAGCACCAGCATGATGGCAACCAGATAAAAGAAACCAACCTCACCCAGCTTTTGTCCAAAGATCACAGGCTTGGTGAGTTTGATACCCATCGGCCCTTCAGTCAGGAAACTCATTTCATTGATGAGGATCTGGATGATGGTGCCAAAGGCCAGTGTCACCATGGCCAGGTAAGGCCCGGTCACGCGCAGTGCGGGCAAGGCCAGCAAGGCACCGAATACGGCAGTGACGGCGATACTGCAGGGGATGGCAACAAACACCGACATGCCCAGCTTGAACACCAGCACGCCCGTTGTGTACGAGCCTATGCCAAACAAACCGGCGTGACCAAGTGACACCTGGCCAGTGTAACCAACCACGATGTCCAGGCCAAACAGCAGGATGGCGTAGATCAGTATGGTCTCAGCCAGATGCAGGTAATAAGGGTTATGCATCACCACAGGTGTCAGCGCCAAAACGCCTAGGCCGAGGATGGAAAGAGCGAGAGTCTGCTTATTCATTATTTCGCCTCACACTTTCTTGATGGCAGCTTTGCCAAACAAACCAGCAGGTTTGACGGCCAGCACCAGCAACAACAGGACCAGGCCTGGTACTTCCTTGTAGCCGGTGGAGATGTAGAAGCCGGTCAGGGTTTCAGCAATGCCCAAAATCAGGCCGCCGACGATGGCGCCTACGCCAGAAGTCAGGCCACCGATAATCGCCACGGCAAAGGCTTTTAAACCCAGTGCCGAGCCCATCGTCGCCCCTGTCAACGTCAGTGGTGCCACCAGTACGCCTGCGAAGGCTGCAGTGGCCGAGGACAGCGCATACGAGAAGGTGATGACCATGCTGGTATTGATACCCATCAGGCCAGCTGCATCCCTGTCATTCGATGTTGCGACTACGGCTTTGCCATAGATAGATTTGCGGTTGAAAAATTCCACCGCCAGCATCATCGCCAATGCACCGATGACGACCACGACCTGCATGGCTTGCACGTTGGCACCAAACACCTGAAAAGGTGCGGCAGACAAGGGGGACGGGAAAGTCAGGTCATCCTTGCCCCAGATATTTTCTGCGACATTCTTGAAAATGATGGCGAGTGCAATGGTGGACATGATCCAGCCAAATTCTGATTTGATCTTAATGGCCGGGCGCACGCCTATCCATTCCACGACCATGCCTTGCAGGCCGCCAAAGATCAGGACTATCGGTATCATCAGCCAATAGTTCATATACGGGCCACCATGCACGTTGCCGACCACGCTGAGGCCAACCAATGCTCCCAGCATCAGGGCTTCACCCTGACCAAAGTTCAGGGTGCCTGAAGTCGCAAATGTCAGTTGATAGCCAAATGCGATGACAGCATAAATCATCCCCAGGGCGATGCCGCTGAAGACGAGCTGAAGTAAAATTTCCATGTTGTTCACCCAAGGAGTGCAGTCTGTCATGACTATCCACATACACTGGATAGCCTTGCAGCTGTCTATCTGAATAACAGCCCAGCCACGGCAAGCAGGTGCGAGTGGCTGGGCTAAGAGCGAATACTAAGTACCGAAGTCTTATTTGCCCTGAACGATATGGCCGCCTTTGGCTTCACCCATGACAGGCATGCCAGGCTTGATGGCTTCATGATCATCATGCGTGAAAGGCTTGTTGTAAGTGGTGATGACACCTTCCACTTTTTCATTCAGGTTTTCCAGCGCTTCACGTACTTTGACGCCATCTGTGCTTCCGGCCTGTTTGATGGCCGCGGCCAGCAAATAGATGGAATCATATCCCTGCGCTGCAGAAACAGCAGAAGGCATGCGTTCGAGCTTATAGGCTTTTTGATAGGCTTCGATGAAGGCTTTGCGTTTTGGGGTATTCGGATCTTGAATGAAAGTTTGCGGCATCATGGCACCATCACCATTTTTACCCGCATTGTCGAGGAAGTTGCCCATGGACAAAGTCCAGCTGCCTATCATGGGTACTTTCCAGCCCAGTTTTTCCATACCATTGGCGATCTGTGCCAGCTCAGGGCCTATGCCATAGGTCAGGATGGCTTGTGCACCACCCTGTTTGGCTTTCAGGAGCTGGGCTGTCATGTCGACATCCTTGATATTGAATTTCTCGACCGCGACAGGCTTGATGCCTTTTGCACCCAGGGCTTTTTCCAGGTCTTCACGACCGAGCTGGCCGTAGTTGGTGGAATCTGCCAGGATGGCGACTTTGGTAAACTTGTTCTTGACCACCGCTTCTTCGACGATCATGGCAGACTGTATGGTGTCGTTGGCTGCCGTACGGAAGATGTAATTATCCTTGTGTTCAGGCGCCACAAATTGTTTGGTCACCACACTGCCTGTCGCCACATTGTTCAGGACAGGGATCTTGGCTTCCTGGTAAAAACGTTGCGATGCCAGCGCCACACCAGTATTGATATAACCGACAGTGGCTGCGACTTTTTCCTTGTTGATGAGTTCTTGCGCTACCTGCACGCCGCGTTCATTCTTTGCTTCATCATCACGTTCGACCAATTGCAACTGCCTGCCCAGTACGCCACCTTTGGCATTGATTTCACTGACAGCGAGTTTAACGCCATCACGCATGGAAACGCCCATAGGGGCGGAACCGCCTGTGAAAGGACCTGCGACACCAATCTTGATAGGTTCTGCTGCATTGCTGGCCGCTGCCAGGCCCAGAACGATGGATGCAACTAGGGTTTTGACTTTGTATGACATCTTTGTCTCCTGTTTTTTTATAAGAGTACTTCAAAAAATTAAATTCATGAATTACCCCGCTAAATTAACAGGAAATGGAAAAAATCTCAGCCTCCGTTCTACTTAAGTAATACTACGCAAAAGTGAAGGGCAAGCAGCAATCTGGCAGGTATATGCGGGGAACGGGCCCTTGTCTGGCAAGGCATTTGATAGAGACCAGGGTTTTTTACAGACAAAACCACACGTAAAATTATGACAGAGAGAAACTCTTTCGACGATGCGATGAAAGAATTTCATCGATACTGGTTTGGATTTATGAATTTTTGACAGAACTGCTGCAAAAAAACAGCAGGTCCTTTATAAGCCCAGGACTCCCCGGTAAATTTCTATTCGGCCTGCTACCACAGACAAGGCAACGCCTTGCCTGCACCTGGCATTTTATTTTAGCAAACTAAAGACTTTGCTGATGGCCTTGCTACCAGCGCCCAAAGGGTCCTGGCGTATGGATTTTTCTTCTTCGGCTATCATCAAAAACAAGGCATCCATGGCTTTTTGGGTGACATAGCCTTCGACTGTGGCTTCTTGCTGGGACACTGCACCAAATTTTTGTGCCTGGCTCATGATGCCATTGTATTTGGCTGACAGACCAGCCTTGTCGGTCACGCCTTTGACCATGGGCAGAAATTTCGCACTGAGAGGAGCGGACGTTTTTTCCTTGAAGAAATCTGTAACTGAAGTCTCGCCACCCGTCAGAATATTCTTGGCATCGGTCAGGGTCATGGACTTGACAGCATTCACCAGCAGTGGCTTGGCCATGGGTACGGCAGCTTCTGCGGCGCGGTTCATGGAAACCACCAATTCATCAAGTTGCTGACCCTTGCCTGTCATTTGCAAAATTGGGCGAGCTTTTTCCAGTATCGATGGCAGCTGGATTTTGACCTTATCATTATTCAGGAAGCCGCCATCAACACCAAGCTTGCTGACTGCAGCGGCAGAACCTTTATCGAGAGCTGCTTTCAAACCTGTGCTGGCATCCTGATTGCTGAGATCAGAGAAAGAAACTGCATGGGCAGTGGTGGCTGCTGTGGCGACCACGAACAGGCTGCTGGCAAGCAACAGGCGGGCAAATGAAGTTGAAATGGATGACATGGCTTTCTCCTGATAAAGAGTTGATATTCTATACAAAGCCTGCTGTATTTCCCGCCTTTGAAAGTACAAATTATGTAAATCCGATAATGCCTGGCATCGTTTATCGGCACACAGGAGATGCTGGGAAACCAATTCAGTCGCCGCAACTAGACTTCATCCACCATGTACAGACGTCTGTGCTCGCGCATGGCAAAGCGGTCCGTCATGCCAGCGATATAGTCAGCAATTTTTCTGACTTGCACTTGCTGCTGCTCTGCGCTGTCCAGTTTCCGAACCTGATAATCCGTAGGAAGTAAATTTGGTTCAGTATGCAGGGCATCAAATAATTCAGTGATGGTGCGCCTGGCTTTGAAGGTCATGCGGTTGACTTGATAATGGCGATACAGGTTTTCAAACAAAAACTGCTTCAATTCCTGTGCTTCACGGTAGATGCCGTCCGAAAAAGCGATCATTCTTTCCATATTGCGCACCTCATCGACTGAAGCAGGCTGGCAATCTTTGATCTTCTGCGCTGAAGTCTCAATCAGATCGACGATGAGGGTATTGATCATGCGGCGTATGGTTTCGGCGATACCCCGGCGGCCACTAATGCCTGGGTAAGCAGCGTCAACAATGGCGCGATGACGTCCGTAAATATCCAGGTCCAGCAATTGGGATTCCAGCAGCAGGCCGGAACGCAGACCATCATCGATATCGTGATTATTGTAGGCAATGGAATCTGCCAGATTGGTGACTTGCGCTTCCAGCGTAGGGTGCTGTTTATCAATGAAGCGCTGTCCTACGTCGCCCAGTAGACGGGCATTCGTGATGGAGCAATGCTTGAGTATGCCTTCGCGTGTTTCGTAGGTCAGGTTAAGACCATCAAAAGCACCATAACGTTCTTCCAGCTCATCGACCACACGCAGGCTTTGCAGATTATGTTCAAAGCCGCCAAAGGGCTTCATACAGGCATTCAACGCATCCTGGCCAGCATGGCCAAAAGGAGTGTGGCCAAGATCATGTGCCAGGGATATCGCTTCCACCAGATCTTCATTGAGACGCAAATTACGCGCAATCGAGCGACCTATCTGGGCCACTTCCAGGCTATGCGTAAGACGGTTGCGAAACAGGTCACCTTCATGATTGACGAAGACCTGGGTCTTGTATTCGAGTCGGCGAAAAGCCGTGCTATGGATGATACGGTCACGGTCACGCTGATATTCGCTACGTGAGGATGACGGCTCTTCCGTGTGACGCCGCCCTCGCGAGCTGGCAGATTGTGCAGCATAGGGAGCGAGGTGGGCGTCAGTAAACATATTTTTAATTGCTGATACAGCTACGCAGGGTCTGTAACAAAATCTCTTTGGGTACTGTCATGATATGTGCCTGTCCCAGTGGTTTCAACAAGATGAATTTGATTTTACCACCTTCGTTTTTCTTGTCGACTTCCATGAGTTCCAGCCAGCGTTCTTCACCTAGATCAGGTGCTACACTGGGCAAGCCAGCTGCTTCTACGACTTGTTTGATGCGAGTCTTGGTGACATAGTCGATCATTCCAAGGCGACAAGACAAATCAGCCGCCATGACCATGCCACAGCCTACCGCCTCACCATGCAGCCATTTGCCATAGCCCAGACCGGATTCTATGGCGTGGCCAAAGGTATGCCCGAAATTCAGGATGGCGCGCAAACCACCTTCACGTTCATCCTGGCGCACGATGTCAGCCTTGATTTCACAAGAGCGCAAAATCGCATGCGTCAATGCCTTGGGATCTTTGGCGCGCAAAGCCGCCATATTGGCCTCTATCCAGTCAAAGAACACCGTATCAATGATGGCGCCATGCTTGATAACTTCTGCCAAGCCGGCTGAGAGTTCATTGTCGGGCAAGCTTTGCAGACTGCCTATATCGGCAATCACAGCCTCGGGCTGGTAAAACGCCCCTATCATGTTCTTGCCCAGAGGATGATTGATACCGGTCTTGCCCCCCACCGATGAATCAACTTGTGACAACAGGGTCGTCGGAATTTGTACAAAAGGAATGCCGCGCATATACGCAGAGGCGGCAAAGCCTGTCATATCACCGATGACGCCACCACCAAGAGCAAGCAAAGTCGTCTTTCTATCGCATTTATGTTCCAGCAGGGCGTCAAAGATCAGCATCAGGCTGGCCCAGTTTTTTTGTTCTTCGCCATCGGGCAAGACCACGGACAGTACTTCCTTGCCAGCAGTACGCAAGGCGGTTTCCAAGGTTGCCAGATACAAGGGAGCCACTACAGTGTTAGTGATGATGACAGTCTTCTTGCCTTTGATTTTGGACTGCAGAAACTGGCCATCGGATAACAGCGAAGTACCTATGGTGATGGGGTAGCTGCGCTCACCGAGGTCCACATTCAAGACCGTGTTTGTGCTGGCGGAACTTTGCTCTGACATATTTATTTTGCTATGACTAAGTAGGGCCTCAGGAATATCGAGTAATTTTTCCTGAGCTAATTTATCCAGTACGGATTGCACCAAAAATTGCACATTGGGCCTGCCAGTCTCTATGCTGACGTGGGCAACTTCCTGGTAGAGGGGGGCGCGCTGGGATTCCAGCTCTTCGAGTTTTTTGCGCGGATCTGTCGTGCGCAAAAGAGGGCGATTCTTGTCGTGGCGGGTACGCTGCAAAATGCTTTGTATACCTGCACGCAAATAAATGACAATGCCGCGTTCATGCAAATACTTCCTGCTCTCTGCATTCAACACGGCACCACCACCTGTGGCCAGGACTATATTTTCTTGCCCAGTCAGGTCACGGATCACATCCGCCTCCCGCTGGCGAAAACTAGCCTCGCCTTCAATCTCAAAAATCACGGGAATCGAAACCCCAGTACGGGCCTCAATTTCGTGATCAGAATCAATGAAACGCTTATTGAGTTTTTTTGCCAGGGCCCGGCCAACCGTGGTTTTGCCGGAGCCCATCAGGCCTACGAGAAAAATATTCTTCAAAACTGTTTACCTGGCTTATGACTTTTGCTGAACTCCCCAGAGTTTGAGGCTCTGGGGAATATAACTGGTTCGAAGCAAATAAACAGCTATTGTGTAGAAATTTTCCGCTTCAGGCAAACCTGTCCAAACTATTAACAGCCAGCAGCACCATTCGTGTCACGTACCGTCATCACACTGGTTGTGGATGTATTAACTACATCTTTGACTGTAATCGTTACCGGTGTATTAGCAGCGACACAGCGTGTACCTTGAGTACCCAGGCTGACAGTCACGGTACGTCCAGTGAAAGTCAAAGGATTAGCTGGGTCAATGTTAGCCCCCACTACCGACGATAACAAAGTGTTGTTCGTGAATACCTGGAACGGCGGGTTACCACCGGAGATGGACAAGGATATAGACGAATTATTTGTCTCATCAATAGTCCATGTTGTTGGTGTCAGGAACATGCCCGGTCCGCCAGCAGCGACAGCAATGGCAACCGTAATAACCTTACCTTTAGCATCTGTAACAACAATAGTTGCCGTACCTATAGTAGACATGAAAGCCGAAACTACACCAGGTGCATTCAGAACAGAACCACCTGTAATACTTGCAACACTATTGTTGCTGGACACCGCATTATAAGGCGCACTGCCACCGTCTATGCGAATGTAAATCGTGTCGCCAGGAACAGCTGAAACGGTCGTAGGAGCTACGGACAAATCTGAATTTGTTCCAGAAATCACATTGACAGTAATGCTGATTGGTGTACCAACGCTATCCACGAGTCGAATTGTTGCCGTACCTGGACCAACCGCAGTCACAGTCATTGCATTACCAACTACGACTACCGTCACTACTTTTACATCACTGCTGGTTGCCGCATAAGGAGCAGTACCACCACCGATGCTATAAACAGGAGCAGAGCCAGGAGCCAAATTAATGGTGGAAGGTGCAGTTGTATACAAACCAACGGCTGCGCCAGAACCTACGTTAACGGCAATAGTGACTGGTATACCAGCAGAATCTTTCACAACAACGCTGGCATTACCGGTAGCAACACCAGTGATCGTGAAAGTATTATCTGCATTCAGGTTGACTGATGCAATTGTCGTATTGCTGCTAGCAATAGAATAAGGTCCTGAACCACCACCGATTTGGTAGCTAGGGCTGGAACCTACGGCAATAGTAACTGCTGCTGGTGCTGTCGTGAAGACAGCATTCGCGGCACCCGATCCCAGAGTGACGGTAAGTGGAATAGTTGTACCTGCACTGTCGCGCAAAATGACATTTGCCTGACCAGAAATAATACCTTTCAAAGTCAAGGTATTGCCAGAGATGGACGCAGTCGCGACCGCAGTATTACTACTTGTCGCCGTGTATGGTGCAACACCACCACCAACCACATAGGTTCCTGTGCCACTGGCAGTCAAAGTAATCGCGGATGGTGCCGTAGTGTAGAACTTTACAGCAGAACCCACCGTTAAATTGATAGTGACTGTTTTACCCAGAGTATCTTTGACAGTGACTGTGGTAACACCAGCAGCGACACCATTAACTGTGAATTTATTATCATTAATACCTACGGTTGCAACCTGAGTGTTACCACTTGCCACGGTATAGATTTGACTACCGCCACCAATGGTGAAGGTTGGACTAGAGGAACCCACACCAACGGACAAATCCGCTGGCGCTGAAGTAAATAAATCTGCTCCTGACCCTACTGTAACGGTAATAGTCACCAAACCAGTAGATGCGTCGCGAATGATAACGGTTGATTTGCCTACACTTAAACCAGTAATAGTCAATTTTGAGCCTGAGATGGAGGCAGAAGCAACTGCAACGCTACTGCTACCAACGGTATATGGTCCTTTACCACCGCCTATATTATAGGTAGCAGCCGCGTTAACACCGACGTTGATATCTGAATTGGCGGTAGTAAACAACGCATCAACAGAACCTACTGTTACTGAAATTAGCACTACACCGCCTATCGTATCACGTACAGTGATTTGAGCAGTCCCCCCCAGCACACCGACGATCACAAAACGATTACCTGAATAGACTACATCTGCAATCGCAGAATTGCTGGTTGATACGTTATAAATCAAACTGCCACCACCTATTGTATATTCAGCTGATTGTCCACCAACTCCAACTACGACAGTTCCAGGCGCAGAAGTAAATAAGTCAATTCCAGAACCAACTGTAACAGCTATGCTAACGAGTCCACCAGATGCATCTCTCACCGTTACTGTTGCAGTACCGCCGCCGCCGCCCGTAATCGTCAAGGTTTTGTCGACTACGGTGACTATTGCGGCACCAGTGCTACTAGTTGCAGAATAATTGGGCACACCACCACCTATGCTGAAGGTCTGAGTTACACCAGGGGCAATCGTTATTTTTTCAGCGGCAGATGTGAATAACTTGGTGCCACCACTGGTATTGCCAGGAGAGCCACCGCCACCGCCACATGCCGTAAGGCCCATCAGTAAAATCAGTGCGAATAAACCGCGTATAAACTTCATCATGAAACACCTATATTTTTTAACAAATTCAGAAAATCGGCTTGCATAAGATGGCGCGCATAACAAGCACCTCTTATTGCTTTGAACTAAATTTCTCAGCGATAATTTTGGGAGTAATAAAAATCAATAATTCAGTCTTGTCATTGGTACGTCCTGTAGATTTAAACAAATTACCAAACAGTGGCAGGTCACCAAAGAACGGTACTTTTGTTACATTGTCACGTTCTGTTTGTTGGAAAATCCCGCCAAGAACAACTGTGCCGCCATTTTCAACCAAGACTATGGTTTTTACTTCTTTAGTATCAATTGCAAAACCAGCGCGCGTTTCCTGTCCCACGCTATCTTTATGCACATCCACATCCAGAATAACATTACCATCCGGCGTAATCTGAGGAGTTACTTCCAACCTTAAAGACGCTTTACGGAAAATAATAGATGTTGCACCACTGGATGTAGCTACTTGATATGGTAATTCTGTACCTTGCTCTATCGATGCCTTCAACTGATCTGCAGTCACGACCCTGGGGCTAGAAACGATTTTACCTTTGCCATCCGCTTCCAGAGCAGACAACTCCAGATTCAGGAATCGGTTCGCCGCAGAAGAAAACAAACTCACTGCCAGGCTACCTGCATTTAAACCATTAATACCTGCTGCTGGCAAATTCACAAATTGTGTATTTGGCACAAAACTGCCATCAGTAAGCTTTGCAACGCCAAGCTGTTCACCAACACCAAGATAATTACCTGTCAATGCTACGCGTTGATTACCGGCTACCTGATAACCAACATTTCCACCATTGAGACCACGAGTATCAATAAAACCAAGTTTGGCGCCAAGATTTTTACTGAATTTATCATCGGCTTCCACTATTCGCGCCTCTATCAAAACCTGTCTGGACGGGATATCAGTTTTAGCAATTAATTTGCGAACCTCTTCCAATTTGGAAGCAATATCAGTTATGAATAATTGATTGGTACGCGGCTCGATCACAGCACTACCACGCTTGGACAGAATGCGGTTAGTCGCACTACCTTCAATGCCAAAAACCAGTTTAAAGGACTCAGCCTTTTGATAATTGAGTTGAAATGATTCAGTTTTTAAAGATTCGAGTTCCGCAATCTGGGATTTTTGTTCAAGCTCCAGCTTTTCCTTCGTTAACAGCTCTTCTTTTGGAGCAACCCATATCACAGAACCATTTTTTCGCATATCAAGGCCCTTGGATTGCATGATAATATCCAAAGCCTGGTCCCAAGGCACATCTTTCAATCTGAGAGTGATCGTACCATTGACAGTATCACTCGCAATAATATTTAAACTGCTGACCTCCGCAATAATTTGTAAAATCGCGCGGACCTCAATATTCTGGAAATTAAAGGAAAGACGTTCACCACGATAACCCTGGGTGCCCTGGGTTAGTTTGTTTGGATCTTCCTTGATGGGCTTGACCTCAATAACAAATTGTGTGTCACTTTGATAGGCACTATGCTCCCACAAACCGGTGGGTTCAATCACCATGCGAACATTTTCACCGGAAGGTGAAGTGGTAATGAGTTGAACAGGTGAACCATAGTCAGCAACATCAAGCCGGCTACGTAATTTTTCTGGCAAGCCAACCTTGAGGAAATCAACAATGATCTTTTGCCCCTGCTGGCGAATATCAACCGCAACTTGCTCTAACGGCAGATCAATAACTACCCGCCCTTCACCAGCGCTGCCGCGACGGAAATCAATATCTCTCAAGAAACGCTTCCCGACTACAACTGGCTGTACATTAGTTGGCAAGCCTTGAGAATTGACGGCAGTTGCAACGCCACCCGAAGCATCAATAGTCACAATCAGTGAGTTACCATCAATGACCGTGGCGTAGTTGAGGGATTTACTCAAATTGAATATCAGACGTGAGCGACCTGTGGCCTCTATCAAATTGATAGCGCGCAAATCACCCATATTCATTTCAAAAGACGTTTTCCCAGTATTGTTGCTGACATCAGCAAAATCGATGGCGATCCTAGCAGGGTTTGCAATAGCAAATCCTACAGGCAGCTTCTGCAAAGGCTGCTTCATGGTGATTTTGACTATAATATTGGCACCTTGCTGATTTGCCGTCAAAGACTCAATGGAATTTGTTTGTGCAAATGCAGCACCACAAAAATTGAGTAAAGCAAATAAAATAAATTTAACCACTTTGGCGCCCCTTTTACTTGTATTTATCAACGCATTCATTTCTTTGCCTCCTGCAACTCTAACTTGGCTTCACGCTCAGTCCAATCACCAGCAGCATCTTGAACAGTTTCCTTGATGCCGATTTCATTCTCGGAAATTTTGATGATCATCCCCAGGTTTTGTCCTATGTAAGCGCCCAACTTGACCTGATAAACCGTTTTATCAACCTGAACCAGACCGTAAACCATTTTGTTTTTTTCTATCGTACCAACCATTTTCAGACTATCCATAGGATAGGATTCTAAGGCTTCCCTGGGCCGTTCCAGGTCAGGTGCCTTGATACCATTACCAGAAGCAGCTTTCAAGCGAGCCAGAACCACCAGCAACTTGGCTGGATCAAATGGTTCTATGTCCCCCTTACCCCCATAAGAAAATGGCGTGTACACTTTTGGCGGACTCAATTTTGGAATGACCGCCTTTGCCTGTTTTTGCTCTGCAGCCATCCAGGCCTTTAACTCGGTCTCTTCTGAATCTCCGCAGGCAGATAAAGATAGCACCAACATTACGTAAATGATTGGCCTAACGAGGACTTTCATCATTTCTTAGGCTCCTTTTTCTTTTTATCAGCCTGATCCTGAACTTCATCCCTGTTCAGGTAACGAAAAGTTTTCGCAGTCACATCTAA
The DNA here is from genome assembly GCF_049340425.1 of Undibacterium sp. JH2W. Classification (NCBI taxonomy): domain Bacteria; kingdom Pseudomonadati; phylum Pseudomonadota; class Betaproteobacteria; order Burkholderiales; family Oxalobacteraceae; genus Undibacterium; species Undibacterium sp. JH2W. The sequence goes on from NZ_JBMPOT010000028.1 coordinate 15,732, forward strand.
TGACAGCCCCCCCTCTTTCAATGCAATGATGTTGAGATTATTTAAGGTAACAATCCTCGGCAATTTTGCTATATCAGCCACAAATTGCCCCAAATCATGATAACTACCCTGAATCTTGATGGCGATAGGCAACTCGGCATAATAATCTTTGACGGCAGGTGATCCTGGTTTAAAGGAGTCAAATTGCAATCCACGGCCAGTACCCGCCTGATTGATATCAGCCAGCAAAGCAGCCATTTCAGCCTGGCTTGGCAATTGCTTCTCCATAGTGGCAACATATTGCTGGACCAACTTACGCTGATCTTTAAGTCCATCGAGGTTAATAGCTTGTTGTAACTTAGCCTTGTATTCATCTCTAAGCTTGATTTCTTCTGCCTTACCCACGTCAATGGATTGCATCTGCCCATCCCATTGAAAAAACCACCCCAATCCCACAACAACCACAAAAATACCTATTGCAGACGCCATACGCGGTGCAATTGGCCAAAGACCAGGATGAAGCCCGTTCAGGTCCCGAAATTGGCCACTGATAGACTCACCAATTTCATTCAGATTAATCGCCATTTACAATCTTCCGTTGTATTGCATATTATTACGCGCTAAGGCGCACCAGATTTCTTAACTGCCTCACCAGCTTGTGAGGCTATATCTTCTTTTTCACGAGGGCGTCGAATACTCACATTCACCTGAAAATCAGAAACTTTTTTAGCATCCTTGTTAGCGCCCAGAACGGCAGAACTAATGCCATCGAGGTCAGGCTTGTACATCCAGTCGGATTTAGTGCCAAGATTTCTGATAAATTCGGCAACCCTATCCTGAGATTGTGCATAACCGGTCAAAACTATTTTCTGTCCTTCTTGCTTCAACGTACGCAAATACACACCTTCGGGTGTTAATTTAACCAGCTCACCAAGCAGGTATACGGGTTGATTTCTGTCTCCCTGCAAATCTTCTACCGCCTGTTGACGCGCTTTCAAGCCATCAATTTCCTGCCTAAGCGTGGCAATTTCCTTGATACGCTCATCGAGTTTGACTATTTCGTTTTTAATGAAAGTATTCTTATCAGTTTGCGTACTCAGCTCCCGCGAGAAATAGGCACTAACGACGACGACGATGAGCGCGCCAGCAATAGCAGACAAGAGCAAGAGCCCATAAAAGTCGCTTTTTAACTGCTTGCGCTTTTCTTCCCTGTGCGGCAGAAGATTAATCTTGATCATTAGCCAAATCTCCGTAACGCCAGACCACAGGCAACCATGAATGCCGGAGCATCATTGCGCAAAGCTTTTTCATTAACGCCCGAGCCTAATTCCATACCTTTGAAGGGACTGATTACCGCAGTGGAAATCTTGGTACGTTCAGCAATGATGTCAACCAGTCCGGGGATGACTGCACAACCGCCGGACAGATAAATCTGATCAACCCGTGTATACGGGGTGGACGTAAAAAAGAATTGTATTGCACGGGTCACTTCCAGGGCTGCACTTTCCAGGAAGGGTTCCAGCAATTCCATTTCATAGGTGTCAGGCAAGTCGCCGTTTTTCTTTTTCTGTTCAGCTTCTTCTGCTGACATACCATAATTCCTGACGATGTCCTGCGTCAGTTGAGCACCGCCAAATTGTTGTTCGCGCTCATAAATCACTTCACCATTCAATATGATAAAGATATAAGTACGCTTGGAACCTATCTGGAAAACTGCGTAGATCTGGTCCTTGCCGCCATTGGCTTGCTGATCAATCAGACGTGAAACGGCAGCACGCGCAGCATAGGATTCAATATCCATGACTTTGGCTTGCAAACCCGCTGCCTGTATGGTGGCTACGCGATCTTCAATTTTTTCTTTTCTAGACGCAGCAAGCATCACTTCTATATCTTCTTCCGCATTGGCCGCCGGCCCCAGCACACAGAAATCCAGGCTAACTTCATCCATGGAGAAAGGTATGTACTGGCTAGCCTCAGACTCGACTTGCACTTCCAGTGCCTGTTCGGTCAGAGTTCCGGCGAGTATGATTTTTTTAGTAATGACGGCAGATGCCGGCATTGCCATTGCCACGTTCTTTGCCGAGGTTCCGCTTTTCTTGACGAGTTTGCGGATTGCCTCGGTCACTTGTTCAATATTCTCGATATTGCCATCCAGTACCGCGCCTTTCGGCAGTGGTTCTGAGGCATAGCGCTCAAGTCGATATGACTTGTTGCTTCCTTCCGAAAGTTCAACAAGCTTGATATCGAGAGAACTGATATCCAGACCAAATAGTGGCGGATTTTTTCTGCCGAGCAACGAAGCCAGATCTAAAGCCAAGAATATCCCCTCACGATTACATCATCATTTCAATTTACACAAAATTACATGTGCGAATCATTCTGTTGCTAAAAATAAATTGTCTTTAAAAACCGCTATTTACGAGACAATTATCCAAGCTTACATGAAATCCTAGCAATAAGACTGGCATTGGTAAAGCAATTTCCACGCAGCACTACCCCTATGCGTTGCCAAATATCCACGTACATGAAGAATATTCTGAAAATTTGCTTACAAATCCGTCTATCTGCTGGCCGTCTCATGCCCACCGAAGGCGGCTATAATGTCCGCTGCCTTATTTACAATTAGCCGCTATGTCAGAACAAAATAAAGAGCCCGACAATCATCCAGAGCCACAAAAACGCTCCACAGGAAAGCTTTTGGCCCGCATTGTACTCGGAACTATGGGTGTTTTATTCGGATTAGTTGTAGCAGGAGTATTAATTGTGGGTTTTGCGCTCACCATGGCCTATCCCAACCTGCCAGAACTGGACTTGATTACGAGCTATCGGCCCAAGATGCCATTACGGGTTTTTTCAGCAGATAACATGCTGATCGGCGAATTCGGTGAAGAAAGACGGAATGTCGTGCGCTTCAAGGACATCCCCGAAATCATGAAAAAAGCCGTTCTGGCAATCGAAGATGACCGCTTCTATGAGCATGGTGGCGTAGATTACCTGGGCATCACCCGGGCCACTCTGCACAATCTGACAGGCGGCGCTAAACAGGGCGCATCGACCATTACCCAGCAAGTCGCCAGGAATTTTTTCCTGTCCAGTGAGCAAACTTTCAAACGCAAAATCTATGAAATCCTGCTGGCCTGGAAAATAGAACAGAATTTGAGCAAGGACCAGATCCTGGAAATCTATATGAACCAGATTTATCTGGGGCAGCGCGCTTACGGTTTCTCCTCGGCGGGACAGATTTATTTTGGCAAGGACTTGAAAGACCTGACCATTGCCGAGGCAGCCATGCTGGCTGGCTTGCCAAAAGCACCTTCTGCCTATAATCCGGTTGCCAATCCAAAACGTGCGACTGTCAGGCAGCAATATATTTTGCAAAGGATGCGCAATCTTGGTTACATCACTGAGGCGCAATATGAACAAGCAAAGAATGAAGAACTGGTCACCAAAACCGATAGCGGTCAATTTGGCATTCATGCCGAATATGTTGCAGAAATGGCGCGTCAACTGGTGTATGACCAGTTCAAGGAAGAAACCTATACCCGTGGCCTGAATGTGTATACCACCATCACCAAGGCTGACCAGGACACCGCCTACCTGGCCTTACGCCGCGGCGTCATGGATTATGAGAAGCGCCATGGTTATCGTGGACCAGAAGCCATCATCGCCATACCGGATGGCAAGGAAGCTGCTGAAGATGCCATAGAAAAAGAATTGGCCGAGCACTCGGATAGCGATGACTTACAGGTGGCCATGGTACTGGAAGCGACACCCAAGCTGGTGCGTGCAGTCTTGTCTTCTGGCGAAGAAATCCGTATTGAAGACACTGGCCTGACGTTTGCTGCCAGCGGCCTGTCTGCAAAAACACCTGCCAACAAGCGCATACAGCGCGGCGCAGTGATACGCGTGGTACTGGAAGGCAAGAGCTGGAGTATCACCCAGATGCCTGAGGTGCAATCAGCCTTTGTTGCAGCCAATACCACGGATGGTGCCATTCGTGCCCTGGTCGGTGGTTTTGATTACAACCTGAATAAATTCAATCACGTTACCCAGGCCTGGCGTCAACCCGGCTCCAGCTTCAAGCCCTTTATTTATTCTGCCTCGCTGGAAAAAGGCTTATCCCCTTCCACCATCATCAATGATGAACCAATCAGTTTTGATGCTGGCCAGACTGGCGGCCAGTCCTGGGAGCCAAAGAATTATGATGGCAAGTATGAAGGCCCGATGACCATGCGCCGCGGCCTGACCAAGTCCAAGAACATGATTTCCATACGCATCCTGCATAAGATAGGTGCCAAATATGGCCAGGAATATACCAATCGCTTTGGCTTCCTCCCTGAGAAAAATCCACCTTACCTGACCCTGGCCCTGGGTGCAGGTGCTGTCACGCCACTGCAAATGGCCGGTGCCTATGCAGTATTTGCAAATGGCGGCTACAAAGTGAACCCTTATCTGATATCCAAGATCACCGACAGCAATGGCCAGGTACTGGTGCAAACCAAACCCGACATGGCCGGTGATGAAGTCAACCGCGTCATCGATGAACGTAATGCCTTCATGATGGATAGCATGATGCGCGATGTCGTCAAAATGGGTACGGCGACCAAGGCCTTGATCCTGAAACGTCCGGATATCGCCGGCAAGACGGGCACCACCAATGATTCCTTTGATGCCTGGTTTGCCGGCTATCAATCCAAGGTCGTCGGCATTGCCTGGATAGGTTTTGATCAACCAAAAAACCTGGGTAACAAGGAAACCGGTGGCGGCCTGGCCCTGCCTATCTGGATCACTTACATGCAAAAGGTCCTCAAGGATTTCCCTATAGAAGAAAGGCCAGTGCCCAAAGGTATACTGGCGATAGATGGCGATTATTATTATGCAGAGAATCCACCGGGTATAGGTGTAGGTAGCCTGGCACCACCACCACCACCGGTGAATGTCATCGAGGAATAGCCTTGCTCTTAACGGCCTTGCTCTTGCGCCACGCGAGACAAGGTCGCAAATAATTCAGAACCATCGCGGGTATTGAGCCAATGCTGGCCATCATATTTATAGTGGAAGCCGCCACTGCGTGCGGCCACCCACATTTCCTGCATGGGTGCCTGGCTATTGACGATGATTTTTGTGTTGGTATCGACAAATTCCACCGTCAATACATTGCCACTGCGGCTGCACTCGACATCGTATTCGTCATTTTCAAAGGCTTGCTCAAATAATTCTTCTACTTGTCGCAAGCAAGTATCGGCCAGTATCAGGAATTCGGATTCAGTCATGCTACACTCCAGCGTCTTCATAAGTAAAACGCCATTCTATACGGTGTTCCAGGAATACAAGATGCGCAAACTGATTAGCCTATTTTTCATCATGTCTTTATTGACGGCTTGCGGCCAAAAAGGCCCGCTGGTCATGCCGCCCAAGCCTGCGCCGGTGACGACAGGCAGCGCACCAGCTCATCCCTGATTTTGCGTTGAATTTAACTTTGGATTATGAGTTATTTTTGCTCATATCCGCATCATCTTCAGGACGCAAGACGATAGGACTGGCCAACCCTGGACGACAACCTTGTACATCTTGAAACATGGCAGCAATATTTGCCATGTCCTGCTCGCGCTCACCGGTCAGTTCAACATGATCGACCAGCACCACTTCGCGTTTGACAAAATCAAAGGCTGCACAAGCCACAGGCACTTTTGCAGTGGTGGCAATATGATAAAAGCCGCTGCGCCAATAAGGCTTGCGACTGCGCGTGCCCTCCGGCGTGATCGCCAGCCAGTACCAGTCGGATTGATTGATTTTCTCTGCCAGGCGGGCGATCGCCCCGGTTGATACGCCGCGCTCTACCGGCTCACCACCCAGATAGCGCACCAGACGCCCCAGGGTCGCCCCGGTCAAACCTTCAAACAAGGAGGACTTGGCGATGAAGTGGAAAGGCATGCCTATGGCCAGCTTGGCCAGGATACCCACCACGAAATCCCAGTTGGAAGTGTGTGGATAGATGACGACGACACCACGCGGCCCAGGCAAAGGGCGGTAGCGCACACGCCAGCCAAACACTCCCAGGATACTGACCGCGACACGCTGGGTGCGTGTCGCGACGGTTTTCTTTTCCAGTAAATAGTCATTCATGTTTTATGCACGTGATCGGGTCTATGCCCGCAATTCTTCAAAAACGGGATTATGCCGTGAAGAAATGTGCGATGTAAAACAAGATCAATGTGCACCCGCAACATGGAATGCAGCCAATACTCAGGCTCTCGCAGCGACGGTATCATGCCCGGACCAGCGCCACCATATACGTATCATGAGCAAAGCAGCAACGATGATACCAAACAGCGCAGGCTGAGAAAAATCATGCTTGCCCGCCTTCATCCAGAAATAATGCAGTACACCCAAAGGCGCGATCAGGTAAATCAATTTATGCAACCACTGCCAGCGCTTGCCGCCCAGACGCTTGATCATGCCATTGGTGCTGGTCGCAGCCAGGGGAATCAATAAGACAAAAGCAATAAAACCAATAGTGATAAAGGGGCGCTTGATCACATCCTTCCACATTTCTGCCACATCAAAGAAATGATCAAACCAGAGAAAGGTCATGAAATGCAGGAAAGCATAAAAGAAGGTATACACGCCCAGCATGCGGCGGCAACGTATCAACCAGGGCATATGCAGGAGCTTGCGCAAAGGCGTCACGGCCAAAGTCATGCAGAGGAAATACAAGGTCCAGTCGCCGGTATTACGGGTGATGAATTCGACTGGATTTGCTCCCAGCTTATCAAGAAAAACAAAGCTGACCAGTCGTACAAAAGGCAAAAGAGCCAGGATGAACAAAGCTGTCTTGAACCAGGAAACCTGCTTATTGGTGAGCAACATGGGGCCTATATCCTAGAAAAACTTCTTCAAGTCCATGCCAGAATACAGCGACGCCACTTCGCTATAGCCATTGAACATCAGGGTCTTGCGCTTGCGGGCAAACAAACCGTCCTCCCCTATGCGGCGCTCAGTTGCCTGCGACCAGCGTGGGTGATCGACATCCGGGTTCACATTTGAATAAAAGCCATATTCGCTGGGTGCAGCAATATTCCATGCTGTGCGTGGCTGCTCTTTGACAAAGCGGATTTTAACGATGGACTTGGCAGACTTGAAACCATATTTCCAAGGCAAGACCATACGCACAGGTGCACCGTTCTGGTTGGGCAAGACTTCGCCATACATACCAAAAGTCAGCAAGGCCAGCGGATGATTAGCCTCATCCATGCGCAAGCCTTCTACATAAGGCCACTCCAGCACGGGGCTACGCAAGCCTGGCATTTGCTTTTTATCTTCAAGCGTGACAAATTCAATATACTTGGCATTGCCCGTAGGCTCGACTTTTTTGATGAGATTGGACAGTGAATAACCTGTCCAGGGTATGACCATGGACCAGCCTTCAACACAACGCAGGCGGTAGATACGTTCTTCCAGTGGAGCCAGTTTCATCAGACTATCGAGATCCAGGGTGATCGGCTTTTTGACTTCGCCCTCTATGCTGACTGTCCAGGGACGCGGCTTGAGTGTGTGAGCAGTCACTGCCGGGTCAGCCTTGTCAGTGCCAAACTCATAAAAATTATTATAGGTAGTGGCATCTTTGTAAGCCGTCTTCTTTTCCACCACGGCATAGGCAGAATTCAGCGTGGCAGCCAGTTTTTGTGCAGCAGGATTTTGGGCAAAAGCGGCGCGATTGGCCATTTCAAACAAGGCTGTGCCAGCTATGGAGCCTACTGCCATCTTGCGGATAAAGTCTCGACGCGCCTCAAACACGGCGCGCGGGGTGATTTCAGAAGAAAAAGGCAGGTCTATGCCATTTGGGCTAGGTTTGATCAGCATGGTGGACTCCGTGGTTGAGACTGGCGTAACAATCATTTGACACGATCATTACGCCCTAGTTTCTCATGAGTCGCTATTTCCTGCTAATCCTTACACATGTAAATAGGACTAACACAAAATTGTCCCAGCAAGGCTATCGCTTTTAGGAAACATCCCTTATAAGGGATGTTCGTTACGTCGACAGACAACATGTTGTCTGCAACCCCGACTACACCATAGCGACGAAGACAGTACTTCAGTACGACTAGGAGCTATAACGCAGCTGGGGCGGTTTTGTGTCAGTCCTAAATTTATAACTTGCCGTAAGAGTGAAGACCCGACAAAAACATATTCACGCCCAGGAAAGCAAAAGTGGTGACCAACAAACCTACTAAAGCCCACCAGGCAGCGACCTGACCGCGCAAGCCCTTCATGAGGCGCATGTGCAACCAGGCTGCATAGTTAAGCCAGACTATCAGTGCCCAGGTTTCTTTTGGATCCCAGGACCAATAACCACCCCAGGCATCTGCTGCCCACAAGGCACCAAGGATGGTAGCAATAGTGAAGAAGGCAAAGCCGACAGCAATGGCCTTGTACATGACATCATCCAGCACTTCCAGCGCAGGCAAGCGGTCAACCAGATATCCCTTGGACTTGAGCAAGTAGGCAACCGACACCATGGCGGCCAGTGCAAACGTGCCATAGCCTATGAAATTGGCTGGCACGTGTATCTTCATCCACCAGCTTTGCAAGGCTGGCAACAGCGGCTGGATTTCTGCGGCATCACGGCTGACGGTATACCACATCAGGAAGCCAACCGCCGCTGTAATGACCAGCATGACAAAAGGCCCCAATTGGCGGGTGCGGTATTGCTGTTCATAGTACAAATAGAACAAGGCCGTGATCATCGAGAACAGGATGAACACTTCATACAGATTCGATACCGGGATATGACCAACATCAGTGCCTATCAGATAAGACTCATACCAGCGCACCAGCATGCCAGTAAAGCCCATGACCACAGCTGCCCAGCACAATACCGAGCCAACAGAGGCGCCAAAATCGGAACGGGCGATCAAGCCTCCCCAATAAAACAGAGTAGACAGGATAAACAGGGTACTCATCCACAAAATCGCGGATTGGCTGGACAACAGGTATTTCAGGAAAAATTTCTTGTTCGCCATCTCCAGCGAGCCACCGTACATTTGTATGGCCAGCAGACTGAGCACGGCCAAAATCAGCATCAAGGTACGCACTGATTTCCAATGCCAGCCCAGCAAGGCAAAAGTGGGCGCAGCCAGCAAGACTATCCCTTTTTCATAGACATCCATATAGCCGCCAAAACGGCTCAGAGCGAACAAGGATGCCATGCACAGTGCTACGGCATACAGCCAGTCTGCGATCGATAGCCGTTTAAAGAAACCCTGATAGGGTGTGTAGTTCTGCGTGATTTCCATCATATCTCCCCAAAGCCAGACCATCGGCCATATGCTTCATAGTGTAGTCGATTAAGCTGCGCTTGCCTGCCTCTCAATCAGCTGCTCTGCTTATTTCTCCTGCCCTGCCTGACCAGTCAATTGGCGCAAATGCATCTTCAATTGTTCGAATTCTTTTTCAAAATCCAGTGTCTTTCTCTGCGAACTCAGAGCCATGAGTGCATGTGCTCCTGTGCCATCATCCCTGATCCATATCCACAGGCGGCGCTCACGTATATAGAACATGGAAAACACGCCCAATACCAGGAGCAGGCATCCCAGATACACCACATTCTTGCCCGGTGAACGGGTCACTTGCAAGACCGTGGCCTTGACCTCTTCAAAACCAGTGAGCTGCAAATACACAGGTGCACCATAGAAGGCAGAATCAGAAATCGCGCCTATCGCCAATTGCAAGAAGCGCGCATGCTTTTCATCAAGTTCATAGAGGGGCAAGCCCTCTTTTTCCCTGGCGATCATCCACAGTTCCCACATACTGCCATTCAATACCTTGATCAAACCTTCGGCGACCTTGGCTTGTTCTGCTGCAGGGACTTTTTCCAGCTTTTGGGAAATTGCCGGCAAACCAGATATTTTTTCATCTCCGGCAAAAGCATCCAGACTGATTCTGGCTGAGGTTTCCCACAGACCTTGTTTTTGCGTACTCCCCCCCTGGTTACGCTGGACAGCATGCTCGGCAAAGCGGCTTACTGCCATGGCACGTAATTCAGGATTTTGCACTGCGGCACGCAAACGCATCCAATCCTTGATGCTATCCTCATCATCTGCCGGTATGCGCAGATAACGGAAAGCATCGTTGGGCGAGTCGCGCGTGCCTGCCAGTATCATGTAGTCGCCGTCAATCAGAACGGGTTGCATGTAGTTATGGAATTCTCTGGCCTGACCGGTTTTATCACGCAACTTGTATTGCAGGCTGGGACCTACATTTTTAAAGTCTTTATTATTCGCATTTTTTGCCGCCGAACCCAGATGCTTGCCCAGGTCTTCCGTCAACTTTTCATTCAAGCTTTGATCGGGATTAACGGCCCTGACATCGCTGCCATTGCGGGCCATGTTTTCCACATTAAAAGGACGAAAACCCGACCACTCTATCGTGAAGTCATTGCCATTTCCTGGCTTTAAGGCGGTGCTGCCGCCCACTTCCCCATTCATGGCCAGGGTACTGATATCCGGCCCCTGCATGGGATAAGCCTTGACCTGCAAACGACTGCCACCATCCTCGAAACTTGACTGATAAATGGCAACACCCTTGTATATCAAAGGCTCATTGACCTTGATGACAGAAGAAAAGGCCTTGCCGGTTTCATGATCAGTCACTTCCACATCACTGGCAAACAGCTTGGGCATGCCGGTGGAGTAAAAATCGATGGTGAATTTTTTCAGCTTGATGGTGAAAGGCAGGTCTTGTATCAATACCCCATTTGCTTGAGGCAGGATGGCGGTACTGCTACTGGCCCCCTCAGGTATCATGGTATTGCCACGGAAAGTAGGGTTCGCCAGTGAAAGGCGATGTTGCGCAGGTATCCTGGAAATCAGGCCAGCCCCCTCATACGGCACTTTACCCATGAACCATTGCTGGAAGCGTATAGGCAATTCTGAATCCAGCAAGCCGCCTATGCAGATGATGACGATGGCACTATGGGCAAAAATATAACCCCATTTGTTGGCCGCACCTTGCTTGGCAGCAATCAGGGTCGCGCCTGGTTTTTCCACGAGCTTGAAACGATAACCTACGCGCACAAGGTGAGCCAGGATTTGCTCTGTGACCTTGGCCCTGGCATTTGCACTACGCCATTCTGAGCGATGATGAAAATTGCGCAAGGATTGCTCGCGCACATTATCACGCCAGCTGCGCATATCCTTGATCATCTTGGGCGCATTGCGTATCACGCATAGCGAGGTAGAGATCACCAGGAAAGTCATGATGAGCAAGAACCACCAGGCAGAATACACGGCATACAAGCCCAGCTTATTGAAAATCTCAAACCAGAAAGGGCCAAACTGATTGACATAACTGGGCATGGGCTCATTTTGCTTGAGCACCGTACCTATGACCGAGGCAATCGCTATCAGTGTCAATAAACTGATGGCAAAGCGCATGGAAGACAGCAACTCCACCCCGTCTGCCAACCAGGCGCGCCGGGTTTCTAGCTGTATGCCACCAGTATCTGCAGGCTGATCGCCTTCTATCTTGTTTTCCATACTCTCTGCTTATTGCTGATGATTACTTATGAGTCTTGCGCAAAATAAATGTGTCAGATGTTAGAGGAAACATCTCTGTCCAGAAGTGTTTTACATCAACATCCATGCGCAACGAATAGTACACGCTCTACCCAAAAATAGCTGAAACAGACCATGACGCTTAATCAAACTGCTTTGCAGCAGCATCCATCAAGAAAAAAGGGGATGGCTATTGCCACCCCCTCCTTCACTACTTATACTTTTTTATTATTTCAAGCCAGCGATATAGTCTGCAACGGCACGCATTTCATCTTCAGACATTTTCTTGGCGATGCTCATCATCTGTGCACTGTTTTGACGGGCGCCAGTGATTTTTGCCCCATCTTTACGAGAACCATTCTGGAAGCCAGTCAATTGAGCAATGGTGTAATCCTGATGCTGACCAGCAATACGCGGGAATTGTGCCGGCAAGCCAGCACCGTTAGGACTATGACAGCCTGCGCAGGCTGGAACATTTTTCTCAGCAATACCACCGCGATAGATTTGTTTGCCCAGCTCAACGATCTCTTTATTTTTCGCTGTGCCTGGTTTGGATTTTTGGGTAGAGAGGTATGCCGCAACATTTTTCATGTCATCCGCAGTCATGGCCTTGGCAAACGCTGTCATGATGGCATTTTTTCGTGTATCGCCAGTGAAATCCGTCAATTGCTTGACAAGGTAGGCATCATGCTGGGCAGACAATTTGGGGTTAGCGCTGATCGTGGAATTACCGGATGCGCCATGGCAGGATACACAGGCAGCAATGCCGCGTGCTGCATCACCATTGGTGTACAGTGCTTCACCTTTGACTGGGTCTGCTTTGGCTGGTTTGGCTTCTTCGTTAGCATAGGCCAGGGAGGCAAAAGAAGACACCGTCAGGATTGCGACGCTGATGGATTTGGACAACGATAAAAAAGCACTGTTCATTCAAACACCCTGAGACTAAATAATGGAAATCTGCCCTATTGGCGACGCATTGAAGCAATTTGATCTGTAAAAAGAGCTTTTCGGCATCAAGATACGGTCAAAACAGGTAAGCGAACATGGTTTTAATCGCTGCCCAATACCTAACCCCTTATTGTACAATAGCTTTCAGGCGTTTTTACTGCCTTATGTTGCATTTTTCCATTATTCCTTTCCTCTATGTCTATCCTCTGGCAAGCCCGCTTCTTCACTACGGTGAATCATCTGCGCGATCTCCCGCGCACCCACGTGCCGGAAATTGCTTTCGCTGGCCGCTCCAACGCTGGCAAATCGACCGCAATCAATACCCTGTGCAATCAGAAAAAACTCTGTTTTGCCTCTAAAACACCGGGGCGTACTCAACATATTAATTATTTTTCAATTGGTGGTGCCCATGTAGGGCAACACCGCAAGGATGAAACCAGGGTCGATGAAATCCGCGCCCTGTTAGTCGATTTGCCAGGCTATGGCTACGCTGAAGTACCAGGTGCAGCCAAACAACACTGGAACCAGTTACTCGGTGCCTATGTACAAAGACGCACGCAACTGGCGGCCCTGGTCCTGATCATGGACGCCCGCCGCCCGTTTACTGACCTGGATATACAAATGCTGGAATGGTTTGCACCAACTGGCCGCCCCATCCATTGCATATTAACCAAGGCTGACAAACTCAATCGCAGCGAATGTACTGATGCTTTGCGCAAGGCCAAGGCGGTGTTGGACAGTTACGTGGATGATGAGGGACCACTCTTCCCCTTCAGCCTGCAATTATTCTCTGCCCTGAAACGCATAGGCATAGAAGAAGCTGATGCTGCAGTGCAACGCCTGGTTGGTCTCGACCGCGATCCTGTCGTCGATACTGCCGTTGCAACCGATGCAGACGCCGACACAGTGGATGAAGCTGCAGAAAACCAGGCCAACAAGCCTGCTGACGCAGAATAAAAAAACCCCGGCAAAATGTGTTTTTTGCCGGGGTAATAACACCGTTACGAATAGGGACGAACGGTGCCCGCTCAGGGAGGAGAAGCGGTAGGCGTGGAGTTGATCCAACCTGTGCATTAAGATGTTGCAACTTAAAAAAAGTTTCATTAACCTGCATAAAATTCTTTTCATTGATTTTCATCTGACTATGTCAACCATAAAACCATCTCATCCCTCTGCCCATTTCCCTGCCATACGTATGCGTCGCATGCGTAAAGATGCATTTTCCCGTGCACTGATGCGTGAAAACATGGTCACTGCTGCTGACCTGATCTACCCCGTGTTTGTCATCGACGGTGTCAATCAAAGTGAAAAAGTTTCATCCATGCCTGGCGTGGAAAGAGTAACGATAGATTTACTCATGGGCGTGGCAGAAGATTGCGTCGCTCTGGGCATACCGGTACTCGCTTTATTCCCTGCCATCAACCCGCATTTAAAAACGCCAGATGGCATAGAAGCCACCAACCCCAAAGGCCTGATACCGCGCGCCGTGCGTGAGCTGAAAAGCCGCTTTCCTGAACTGGGCATACTGACTGATGTTGCGCTAGACCCTTATACCAGTCACGGCCAGGATGGCGTAATCAATGCTGACGGTTATGTGCTCAATGACGAAACCACGGCCATACTGGTGCGGCAGGCTCTGGTGCAGGCGGAAGCCGGTGTCGATATCGTCGCCCCCAGCGATATGATGGATGGCCGCATAGGCGCGATCCGCCATGCACTGGAAGCGAACAATTTCATCCACACCCGCATCATGGCTTACTCAGCCAAATATGCTTCTGCCTTTTATGGTCCTTTCCGCGAAGCCGTGGGTTCTGCCACCAACCTGGGTAAGAGTGATAAAGCCAGTTATCAAATGGACCCGGCGAACAGCGATGAAGCCTTGCGTGAAGTGGCGCTGGACCTGGCAGAAGGTGCTGACATGGTCATGGTCAAACCCGGCATGCCTTATCTGGATATTGTGCGCAGGGTCAAAGATGAATTCAAGGTGCCAACCTTTGCCTATCAGGTCAGTGGCGAATATGCAATGATCAAGGCGGCAGCACAAAACGGCTGGCTCGATTATAACAAGGCCATGATGGAATCCATGCTGGCATTCAAGCGTGCCGGTGCTGATGGCGTTCTGACTTATTTCGCCCGTGATGTGGCGCGCCTGCTGAAACATACCGGCTGATTGCCATGCCTGACATGTTGCGCGCTGTCTTCATCTTCATTTTTGCTGCGCTGGCAATTGCTGGTGCAGAATGGGGGAAAGAGATAGGCAGTGCGCAATATCTGCACTATATTTTCAAACCGCTGACGACGCTCGCCATCTTCTTTTTTGCCTGGCGCAGCAAACCTGCCATTAGCAGTAAGTACCAAAAAGCTATACTGGCAGGCATAGTCTGCTCGTTGATTGGTGACATCTTTCTGATGTTACCGGGCACAGTATTTCGCCATGGATTTTTATGCGGCCTGCTGAGCTTTTTGCTGGCTCACATCTGCTTCTTGCGCGCCCTGCTCACAGATAGCCACTTCGCCGGAAAACCGCTGGCTTTTGCTGGCATTGCTGCGCTTGGCATCATCAACCTGGCAATACTGTGGCCAGGTTTGCCAACAGCTATGCAAATCCCTGTTGTTGCCTACGTCTGCCTGCTGCTGTGTGTGACAGCACAAGCCATCAGCCGCGGCCTGCAATTACACAGCATGTCTGGCCGCCTGGCATTGATTGGTGGCATGTGCTTCATGCTGTCAGATACCCTGCTGGCCTATAACCGTTTTTACACGCCTATTGCACATTCACCTTTACTCATCCTCAGCAGCTATTATCTGGCGCTGTGGCTGATTGCAGCTTCGGTCACGTCATCCCCTACTGAATAAGGCCAAGATCATGCATGAAAAAATCATTACCTTTGCCAGCCCGGTATTTTTCATCCTGATCGCTCTTGAGTTTATCGTGGCGCGCAAACGCCAGCGTCATTTGTACCGCATGAATGATTCGCTCAACAGTCTTTCCTTGGGTGTCATGAGCCAGATCATAGGAGCATTCTCCAAGCTGTTTTCGATAGGCATGTATGCCCTGGTTCTCAGTCATTTTTCGCTGTTCAGCCTGCCATCAAATAGCATATGGGTATGGGTAGCGGCCCTGTTGCTATATGATTTTTTATATTACTGGCTGCACAGGATGGGGCATCAAACCAATCTGCTATGGGCGGCTCATGTAGTACATCATCAAAGCGAGCAATACAACCTGAGCACAGCTTTGCGGCAAACCAGTACCGGGCCTTTGTTTGGCTGGATATTTTATTTGCCCATGGCGCTGATAGGCTTTCCGCTCGATGTATTTATTGCAGTGGCACTCATCGATTTGCTTTATCAATTCTGGGTGCATACTGAGCAGATAGGCAAGCTGGGCTGGTTTGACCGCGTGTTTGTTTCCCCGTCCAATCACCGCGTCCATCATGCTGTCAACGATATGTATCTGGACAAGAATTTTGGCGGCATCCTCATCATCTGGGACAGGTTGTTTGGCACTTTTATCGAAGAACTGGATCATGTGGATATCGTCTACGGCACGCGCAAGCCCTTGCGTAGCTGGAACCCCTTATGGGCCAATCTGGAAGTGTATGAACAAGTCTGGCGTGATGCATGGAACACGAAAAACTGGCTGGATAAATTACAGATATGGTTGCGCCCGCCAGGCTGGCGACCAACCGATGTAGTGGCACTATCTGCAGTAACAGCATTTGATTTGCACAGGCCCATTTATGACCCGGTCATGAGCAAGGCTACGACCTGGTATTGCATCGTGCAGTTCATCTTGTTGTTGCAAGCGGCAACGCACTTCCTGATCGTGTATAAATCCATCACTGCATTGAATGCCACCGTTTATGTCAGCTGGCTGGTGATGGGTTTGTGGTGCATAGGCGGCCTGATGGAAAGAGGCCGTATTTATCTGTTGCCTGAGACTGTGCGTATACTGTGTATCTTAATGATGAACCTCTTCACTGCCAGCTGGTTCTATTCCTTTACCCCGTCCACACCGGCACAGGCATTGCTGACTGCCACATGCCTGATTTCACTGGGTGGACTCTGGCTTATTTTCACTCGACAAAAGACGCATGGACATCTTCCACATTAACGATACGCAGGCACTGCAAAATCCTGACCAGGCTGTAGCCCTGCTCAATACCGGCGGTTTTTTATGGCTGGATGCCAGCCATGATGAAGTTGCAGCAGACCCGGAAGCCTGGCGCAACCGTGTCGAAGCCATCACAGGTACGCAAATTTACGAATTGCATCTCAAGGATGTGACTAATCTCACTCACCCATCCTACTTCGATTCCACTGAAGAATATGAATTGGTGGTATTTCGCAAACTGACACTGACAGAAGCGAATGCGGACAACAAGAACGGTGTGAAACGCAAGATACCAGCAGCACTGAATAAACTGGCGACCACACCAGTCTCTTTTTTGCTCATGCAAAATGTGCTGATCACCGTGCGCCCAACACAGAGCCGCACTGTGGAACTGGCACGCCAGCGCCTGCTGGATTATAAATCAAGGGCAGAAAATAACACCCACGGCAGCCGCCTGCCAGCATCGCCAGAAGAACTGATGTTGCGACTATTGAATGCCATGGTGGATCAATATCTGGAATTGCGCCAGCCCCTGACCCAGCAACTGGACCGCTGGCAACACGCCTTGCTCGACCCACGCCGTCCTTTCAATAACTGGCTGGCCTTGCTCGATTCTCGCGTGGAATTGCGCAAGCTTGACAACCTGTGTGAAGAACAGCGCGATGCCATGCAGGAGTTGCGCGACCACATCGTCGATACCCATGATGGTAATAGCCGTGCCAAGGATTTATTACTGGTGCGTACCAATGATGTGATGGAACATATCAGCCGCGTATTGAATCACGCGCGCAGGCTTGAGGCATCGCTGGAATCAGCAGTGCAAATCCACTTTGCAGCAATGGCGCACAGGACCAGTGAAATCATGCGCACCCTGACTGTCATCACCGCCCTGTTCATGCCACTGACATTAATCACAGGCATCTTTGGCATGAACTTTGAAGTGATGCCCCTGCTCAAGCATGCATCCGGCTTTTGGTACACCATGGGTGCGATGGGTGTCATCGTCGTGCTCTTGCTGATTTATTTCCGCAGCCAGCGTTATTTGCAAGACCAGGCCAGCCGCAGGATAGAGTAAGCTACAAAGTTTTTAAACGTTCAGAACATACAATTACATTTAAATACCGATGCAAGAACATACCTTTCTCTGGCATGACTACGAAACCTTTGGCGCTGTTGCCCGCCGCGACCGGCCTGCACAATTTGCTGCCATCCGCACGGATGCCGAGCTCAATGAAATCGGCAAACCGGTCATGCTGTACTGCCAGCCCGCCAATGATTTCTTGCCTGATCCGCAGTCTTGCCTGATTACCCATATCACGCCACAAACCTGTCTGGAACGCGGCATACCTGAGCATGAATTTGCAGCAAAGATAGAACAGGAACTGGGCAAAACCGGCACCATAGGTGTGGGCTATAACACCATACGTTTCGATGATGAAATTACCCGCTTCATGTTCTGGCGCAACCTCATTGACCCGTATGCGCGCGAATGGCAAAACAATTGTGGGCGCTGGGACATCATGGACATGGTGCGTACCTGTTATGCGCTGCGCCCTGAGGGGATCAACTGGCCTGTCAATGATGAAGGCAAGCCCAGCTTTCGCCTTGAACATCTGACCAAGGCCAATGGCATAGCCCATGAAGCTGCACATGATGCCTTGTCCGACGTGCGTGCCACGATAGCCCTGGCCCGTCTGATACGCGAACGCCAGCCCAAGCTGTTTGACTTTTGCTTTGCCCTGCACAAGAAAGACAAGGTTGCAGCGGAAATAGGCATGCCTGTGCTGGATAAACCCTTCCTGCATGTATCCGGCATGTTCCCGGTAGAGCGTGGTTGCCTGGCCGTCATGTGGCCACTCGCCATGCATCCCAAGAACAAGAATGAAGTCATCGCCTGGGACCTGTCCCATGACCCGTCGGAGCTTGCCGGACTGGATGCAGAGGCCATACAGCTGCGCATGTTCAGCAAGAGCGATGCACTGCCAGAAGGTGTACAGCGCTTGCCGGTAAAAAGCATACACATCAACAAATCGCCCATCGTCATCGGCAATCTGAAAACACTGTCAGCGCCCATGGCTGGGCGCTGGAAGATAGATATGACCCTGGTACAGCAACACGTCGAAAAAGCTGCTGCCCTGCCTGATTCAGCCAAGGCGATATGGGAAGAAGTGTATGCACGTCCAGAGACAGCAGCCAGCGATGTCGACGAAGACTTATACGGCGGCTTTGTCGGCGCCGGTGACCGCCGCCTGCTGAATGATTTGCGCCGTATGAATGGCACGCAACTTGCCAAGGCCAGTACCAGCTTCCAGGACCCGCGCCTGGCTGAATTATTGTTCCGCTACCGCGCCCGCAATTTCCATCACAGCCTGAGCATGGAAGAACAAGAAAATTGGGAAGAACACAGGGCCGCACGCCTACATGACGGCAAAGGTAATGCACTTACTGTCACCCAGTTTTTTGAACGCATAGATGAATTATCAGAAAATGCCAATGAAAACGAAGAAGAAGTCCTCGGTGCTTTATATGATTATGCCGAGCACATCATTCCCATACGTTGAGGTCGGGAAGCCATAAACAATAGCCCGCTTAGCCGGGCTATTGTTTTTTTGAAAAAATAGTTCAGCAATCTTCAGCAATGCGAAATCCTACCGTAGGATTTTTTCCTGCTGAAGCACTACGATTGGACACTGGGGTAGGTCCGTTATGGAAAGAATTACCCAGCTGCACATGCATCGTACAGTCACCTGTCATCCAGGCAGAGCCATCGGCAGGTGCATCTACATAGGTATCGTGGTAACAGTCCATTATCCATTCCCAAACATTGCCATGCATGTCATGCAAGCCCCAGAGATTAGGAGGAAATTGCCCCACTGGTGCATAACTGAGCCATTTGTCATCACCACTAATGCTGGGCTTGCCCCAAGTCAGGCCCGCATTAGTATGCCTGGTAGCCAGGTCATTGCCCCAGTAATCGTCGGTCAGGCTGCGCACGTAGCAGTAATATGCCGCTCCCAAACCCGCCACTGCCCAATGGAAAACAGCAATCCCGCCTGGATATCTGATGGCGTAAGGACTAAGCAGGTAGGCATCGCCCAAGGCCAACCAAGCAAACTAAAAGACAAAACAAGTCAGCCAAAAATTGGCTGACCGTTTGCGCGCCAAGGTAAACAGGGGGAAGGACAAAAACAGACCTAGGATAGCCGTGTAAAAACTCAGGGGGGCGAACATACCGTAATCAGGGAAGATAAGTGTCCACAGCCACTGGGGCCGGGACTTGTTTAGCAGGATAGCATTGCCATCGACGATATGGGTAAATGCAATGCATAGACCTGGCAGATGGCACTTAGTTCGCTATGCAAATGTTAGCCTGCGGTGAAGGAGTCAGCATACATGCACACAAACAAAAAGGCTGGTAGCTTGCGCTACCAGCCTTGCTGGAAACCGAAGTGCAGAGTTACTTACTTATTTGGCTGCGGTGTGACACGCAGATAAGGGCGAGCTGCAGTATACCCTTTAGGGTATTTTTGCTTGATCACATCTTCATCCTTGATAGACAAAGGAATGATGACGTCATCACCATCACGCCAGTTACCTGGTGTCGCGACAGTATAACCATCAGTCAATTGAAGGGCATCAATGACACGCAAGACTTCATCAAAATTGCGGCCTGTGGTCAGCGGATAAGTGATGATGAGGCGGACTTTTTTATTTGGGTCAATGACGAACAAGGAACGCACCGTGACAGTCTCGGACTGGTTAGGGTGGATCATGTCGTACAGTGCAGCAACTTTCTTGTCAGCATCAGCGACGATAGGGAAACCGACGACAGTTTTTTGTGTGTCTTCAATATCCTTGATCCATTGCAAATGGGATTCTGCACCATCTACTGACAGAGCGATTGCTTTTACATTGCGCTTGTCAAATTCTGGCTTGAGCTTTGCAGTCAGGCCCAGTTCTGTCGTGCAGACAGGCGTGAAGTCAGCTGGATGGGAGAACAAGACTACCCAGGAATTGCCTGCCCACTCATGAAATTTCAAAGGCCCAATAGAAGAATCCTGCTCAAAATCAGGGGCGATGTCACCTAAACGTAAAGTCATATTTTTTCTCCAAAAAGACACAAGGCTTCGAATATAGCCTCTCTATCATGCTTACTCAAGGATAGTTTTAATGCAAGCTTATACTTTCTTTACATATACAATAAACAAGCTTCACTTAGTCTCGGCACGTGTCAGTGACAGCAGGAATTTATCTGCATTCTGATAACCGATGACACGCTGACCTGGGATTTCCTTACCCTGGGCATCAAAGAAAATAATGCCTGGAGGGCCAAACAGGCCAAAGCGTTTCAGCAAGGCTTTGTCGTCGGCGTTGTTGGCGGTGACATCCACTTGCAGCAAGAGCATATTGTCCAGCCTGGCTTTGACCTTGGCTTCAGGGAAGGTCAGTTTTTCCATTTCCTTGCAAGAGACACACCAGTCGGCATAAAAATCCAGCATGGCGGTCTTGCCCTTGGATTGTGCCAGTGCCGCATCAAGTTCGGCGATGCTGCGTACGCGGGTAAAACTTACCGCATGGGTCTGGCCGCCATACAGGTGAGCGATGGGAGAAAATACGTCACGGCCACCAGTGGCGACACCGACCAGTTGTACCGCACCAAGCAGGAAAAATATGACCGATGCTGCTTTGGCAACCATGCCTATGCGTTGAAAAAATAATTGATAGCTGGCATAGACAATCAGCAAGATAGCCCAACCCAGCATTTGTGACCAGACCGGGATCACGGGACTGATCATCCACAAGGCCATGGCCAACATCAAGACGCCAAAAAAGCGTTTGATACTTTCCATCCACATGCCAGCACGTGGCAACAGGCTGCCAGCCGAAATACCCACCAGTAGCAAGGGCACACTCATGCCCATCGCCATGGCAAACAAGGCTGAGCCACCGACAACGACGTCGCGGGTCTGGCTGATATAGACCAATGCACCAGCCAACGGTGCGGCAACGCAAGGACCAACAATCAGAGCAGAAATAGCACCCATAGCAAACACGCCAATAAGTTTACCGTTACGCTGCCCCTCTGATGCCACAGTCAACTTCGTTTGCAAGGCAGCAGGTACCTGCAATTGATAAACATTAAACATGGATAACGAAAGTATCACCATCAGCAAGGCAAATGCGCCAAGTACCCAAGGGTTCTGCAAGGTAGCAGACAAACCTTCCCCCACCAGGCCGGCAGCGATACCAAGCGCGGTGTACACCAGCGCCATACCCAATGCATAGCACAGTGAGAGTAAGAAGCCGCGGCTGCGCTTAATGCCCGCACCCTCGCCAACGATAATAAAGGACAGGATAGGGACCATGGGTAGTACGCATGGAGTAAACGACAAGCCCAGACCAAGCAGCAGAAACAATGGCAGGATCAGGACTAATCTGCCACTCTTCAAAGCAGCACTGATGCTGCTGGTTTCTTCATCGCGGCCAGTTTCCGTTACTTTACTGCTGGCTTCAGTGCCAGTACCGCTCACTGAGTTGCCGCTAACATTTGTTAGCGCTGGTGTGCCTGTTCCGCTCGCACCAGCTATCTGTAATTTAACCGGCGTCTCAAGCGGTGGGTAACACAGGCCACCGTCGGCACATCCCTGACGCCCTATCTTCAGCGTAAAGTCTGCGGCAGCCTGTACAGGTATGCGCACGACCAGTGAATGGCGATAAGTCTCGACCTCTTTCTGGAAGGTTTCATCAA
The DNA here is from genome assembly GCF_049340425.1 of Undibacterium sp. JH2W. Taxonomy (NCBI): domain Bacteria; kingdom Pseudomonadati; phylum Pseudomonadota; class Betaproteobacteria; order Burkholderiales; family Oxalobacteraceae; genus Undibacterium; species Undibacterium sp. JH2W. The sequence goes on from NZ_JBMPOT010000028.1 coordinate 38,083, forward strand.
ACTTGACCTTACCCTTGGGCATATCGATTTCACCCAGTTTGGCATCGTCGGAGCTGAATTTGAAACGTTCGCGATACAGGTAGTAACCATCTGCTATCGTAAAAGTCACTTCTGCCATGCCTGGCTCTACCATTTTGGCAGATACCTTGAATGCCTCTTCAGGGTCGAGGAAGTCTTCTGCGCTAGCAAAAGGGGTCAATAAAGTCCCGAAGAATAGGGCAAACAGCACGGCACACAAGCGCCATAGCTGCGACATCCGGAAGTTCTGTGGCTTGGCTGGCATGGGTGCAAAAAACAGCGGCGTTGAGGTATTCATGGCGTTTCGGTTTCTTTTCTTACCCAGTCCTGATAAGCCGGTAATCCGGCCACCAGGGGGATGGCTATTATTTCGGGTAAATCATAGGAATGCTGGCTTAGTATCAGTGATTCCAGTCCGGTATAGCATGCTTGTCGGGTCTTGATCATTAATTGCACTTCAGTATCTACCTGTTGCTCACCATCCCAGTTGTAGATGGACAATATATCAGCAGAAATGTTCACGCAGGCAGCTAATTTTTCGGCAATGATCTGGCAGGCCAATTTTTTGGCGGCCTCGTGGTTTGGCAAATTAGTCAATACCAGGATCAGGTTGTCATTATCCATTGTTCTTCCATATTAGCTGGCTGCGCCGAGTGACAAGGGAATACTTGCATGATATTTGGTCGGATGTAAGACAAGAGTATTACAACATATAGAAGAATAAATTCCCATAAGCAAAAAGCCGCTCAGCTTACACTGAACGGCTTTTTTTAGTCTTAAGCAGTATTGAGCATGAAGCTCAAATTTGCTAATTACTCAGCAACTGGAGCATCAGCTACATCTACGCCTTCTGGGCGGTCCAGCAGTTCAACATATGCCATAGGAGCATTGTCGCCAACGCGGAAACCCATTTTCAGGATACGCAGGTAGCCGCCGTTACGATTTGCGTAACGTGGGCCCAGTTCAGCAAACAGCTTGACTACCATTTCGCGATCGCGCAAACGGGAGAAAGCCAGACGCTTGTTAGCCAGTGTGTCTGTTTTACCCAAAGTCAGAATCGGCTCGATAACGCGGCGCAGTTCTTTGGCTTTTGGCAAAGTTGTTTTGATGGCTTCGTGACGCAACAGGGATACTGTCATGTTGCGCAGCATTGCCAGACGGTGGGAAGAAGTACGATTCAGCTTACGTAAGCCGTGACGATGACGCATGGTATTTCCTTTCAGATTTAAATGCCAGCTCTTCTATCGATAAGCAAGCTTATCGCGGGCCGGTAATTATTTTTACTACAGTTAAAAAACGAGCAGGCTGTCTCAGCCCACTCGTTGGGACAAAATTATTTTTCCAAGCCAGCTGGTGGCCAGTTTTCCAGTTTCATGCCCAAAGACAAACCACGGGAAGCCAAAACTTCCTTGATTTCGTTCAAGGACTTACGACCCAGATTTGGTGTCTTCAACAGTTCATTTTCGCTACGCTGGATCAGATCACCAATGTAGTAAATGTTTTCTGCTTTCAGGCAGTTGGCTGAACGTACTGTCAGTTCCAGATCATCGACTGGACGCAACAGAACAGGATCAACTGCAGGTGCGCGGGATGGAGCTTCAGCAGCGGCTTCAGTACCTTCCAGGGCAGCGAAGACATTCAATTGATCAACCAGCACGCGGGCGGATTGACGGATTGCTTCCTCAGGGGAGATAACGCCATTGGTCTCAATATTGATGACCAGTTTATCCAAGTCAGTACGTTGTTCAACGCGAGCAGATTCCACAGCATAGGAAACACGGCGTACTGGAGAGAAAGACGCATCCAAAATCATACGACCGATGGTTTTGTTCGCATCTTCAGACAGACGACGAACGTTACCTGGCACATAGCCACGGCCTTTTTCTACCTTGATCTGCATGTCCAGCTTACCGCCGGCTGTCAGATTGGCGATAACGTGATCTGGGTTGATCAGTTCTACGTCATGCGGCAGATCGATGTCGGAAGCCAATACAGCGCCTTCGCCATCTTTTTTCAATGTCAGCGTGACTTCATCACGGTTATGCAACTTGAAGACTACGCCTTTCAAGTTCAACAGGATGTCAACGACGTCTTCTTGCACGCCATCGAGGGAAGAGTATTCATGAACTACACCAGCGATCACAACTTCAGTCGGTGCATAACCAACCATAGTGGACAACAATACGCGACGCAAAGCGTTGCCCAGTGTGTGGCCATAGCCACGTTCAAACGGTTCCATCACGACTTTAGCGTGACCGGCACCCAACATTTCCACATCGATAATACGTGGTTTTAACAGATTGTTTTGCATGAATGTCCTTTTCAATACCCTCGGCTCGTTACACCGATAAGGCTGACGGCATTAAAGAAAAAAGCCTGCCTGTAGTAAAACAGGCAGGCGGTGAAACTTGAATATTAACGAGAATACAATTCAACGATCAGGGATTCGTTGACATCGTGAGCGATATCGCTACGATCTGGCATGGACTTGAAAGTACCTTCCAGTTTTTTCGCATCAACAGCTACCCATGAAGGCATGCCGGATTGTTCTGCCAGGGACAGAGCTTCAGCGATACGAACTTGTTTTTTCGCTTTTTCACGAACAGCGATCACGTCACCAGATTTAACTTGGTAAGAAGCGATGTTGACAACGATACCGTTGACTGTGAATGCTTTGTGGCTCACCAGCTGACGTGCTTCAGCGCGTGTGGAGCCGAAGCCCATACGGTAAGCGACGTTGTCCAGACGGGATTCCAGCAATTTCAACAGTGTTTCGCCTGTGTTGCCTTTTTGACGGTCAGCTTCAGCGAAGTAGCGGCGGAACTGACGTTCCAAAACGCCGTACATACGTTTAACTTTTTGCTTTTCGCGCAATTGGTTACCGTAGTCAGAGGTACGAGCACCAGAAGTGCGACCATGCTGACCTGGTTTTGCGTCCAGTTTGCATTTAGAGTCCAGGGAGCGACGTGCGCTCTTCAAGAACAGGTCCGTGCCTTCGCGACGGGAAAGTTTTGCTTTTGGTCCGATATAACGTGCCACGATGTTTTCCTTGTAAATGACGCAGTGTTTCTTCACTACGCTAGTCTGATCTGCCTGCAATCAGACGGTGGTCTTAACAACAAAGGTCATGCCTTTGATTATTTTTTTACTACCCTAAAATTTCCACAACACAAAACCCGCCAACGAAATGGCGGGTCTGCATTCTAACGGAGATTCCGCAAGAATGCCAGCAGAGAATAATTCTGCTTGCCTAAGGCGCTTAAATAATAAGCAACTTAGATACGACGACGCTTTGGAGGGCGGCAGCCGTTATGTGGAACTGGAGTAACGTCTTGAATCAGGGAGATCTTGATACCCAGATTGTTCAAAGCGCGTACTGAAGATTCGCGACCTGGGCCTGGGCCTTTGATACGAACTTCCAGATTTTTGATACCACATTCAACCGCAACTTTACCAGCTGCCTCTGCTGCAACCTGCGCTGCAAACGGAGTAGACTTACGTGAGCCTTTGAAGCCAGCACCACCGGCAGTTGCCCAAGACAACGCATTGCCTTGACGATCAGTGATCGTGATGATGGTGTTGTTGAAAGAAGCGTGAACGTGAGCGATACCTTCCGCAACGTTCTTTTTAACTTTCTTACGCGCACGTGCTGCTGCAGCGTTATTTTGAGCTTTTGCCATAATGTTTTCCTTGGATCCGGGCTAGCCTGGATTATTTCTTCAAAGATTGCGCTGCTTTACGTGGACCCTTACGAGTACGCGCATTTGTGCGTGTACGTTGGCCACGGCAAGGCAAGCCTTTACGATGACGGAGACCACGGTAGCAACCCAAGTCCATCAAACGTTTGATGTTCATGGAGAGTTCACGACGCAAGTCGCCTTCGACGATAAATTTACCGATTTCGTCGCGAAGCTTCTCGAGTTCGTTGTCATCCAGATCTTTAACCTTTTTATTGGTCAAAACACCTGTTGCGTCACAGATTTTCTGTGCGCGTGGACGGCCAATACCATAGATAGCTGTTAAGCCGATTACGGTATGCTGATGATTTGGGATATTAACCCCTGCGATACGTGCCATTCGTTATTCCTCGTTCAATAACGTTAATTAACCTTGGCGCTGCTTATGGCGTGGTTCTGTGCATATAACACGAACAACACCCTTGCGCTTGATGATTTTGCAGTTGCGGCAGATCCGCTTAACTGATGCGAGAACTTTCATTTTTGCCCTCTTTCCTTCTAGTTCATTTTAAATTTACTTGGTACGGAACACTATTCGCGCCCGGCTCAAATCATAAGGCGTCAATTCCACTGTCACCTTATCACCTGGAAGAATACGAATATAGTTCATTCGCATCTTCCCGGAAATATGGCCAAGTACAACATGCCCGTTTTCCAACTTAACTCGAAATGTTGCATTCGGAAGATTCTCAAGAATCTCGCCCTGCATCTGTATAACGTCGTCTTTTGCCATTCGATCTGCTGTCCCCTGGGCGATTACCGAGTAGGAATCCCGCCCTTGAAATTTGCTTTACGAAGAAGCGATTCATATTGCTGGGACATAACATAGTTCTGTACCTGCGCCATAAAGTCCATGGTCACCACCACGATAATCAGCAGAGACGTTCCGCCGAAATAAAATGGTACTTTCCACTTCGCAATCAAAAATTCTGGCAACAGACAAACCAGCGTAATGTAAATCGCACCTGCCAGCGTCAAACGCATCAAGATCTTGTCGATATAGCGTGCGGTCTGGTCGCCAGGACGTATCCCAGGAACAAAAGCACCGCTCTTCTTCAAGTTATCAGCGGTTTCTTTGCTATTGAATACCAAAGCGGTATAGAAGAAGCAGAAGAAAATGATCGCTATTGCATACAACAAAGCGTGTATAGGTTCACCAGGCGCCATCGACGCTGCCAGGTCCTTCAGGAAAGTGATAAACCCACTTGTTGAAGACTCTGCACCCTTGGTAAACCAGCTAGTAATCGTCGCTGGAAACAAGATGATGGAAGAAGCAAAAATAGGAGGAATTACACCAGCCATATTCAACTTCAGCGGCAAATGACTGCTTTGACCGCCCATAATTTTGTTACCAACCTGACGCTTCGCATAGTTCACCAGGATCTTGCGTTGACCACGCTCGACAAACACCACCGCAAACGTTACCGCAGGAACTACAACACAAATAACCAGTGCGGCAAAGTTACCCATTTGACCAGTACGGACCAGTTCAAACAAATTACTCAAACCACCAGGCAAGCCTGCTGCAATACCGGCAAAAATGATGATCGAAATACCATTTCCCAGACCGCGCTCAGTGATTTGCTCACCTAACCACATCAGGAACATGGTGCCGGTCACCAGCGACAGCACTGTCGTCAAACGGAATGCCATGCCAGGATCAAGTACCAGATTAGCCTGTCCCTCAAGACCAAATGCAATAAAATAGCTTTCGATCAAGGCAAGAACCACAGTGCCATAACGTGTAAATTGCGTAATCTTTCTACGACCGGATTCGCCCTCTTTTTTGAGTGCTTCCAATTGCGGAGAGACAATCGACATCAATTGCATGATGATCGACGCAGAAATATACGGCATGATACCGAGCGCGAATACAGTAAATCTTTGCATCGCACCACCGGAAAACATATTAAACATACCCAGTAAACCACCCTGGTTTTGTTTAAACATTTCTTCCAGTACTTTGGCGTCTATACCTGGTACAGGAACATGTGCACCAATCCTGTAGACAACCAGTGCCGCCAGCAAGAACCAGAGTCGACCCCATGGGAACCCGCTTGCCGCACTTTTTTGTTGTGGAGATGTTGCCAATTAATGCTCCGGTTGTCTGCTTAAATTAAGCGATAGTGCCGCCAGCAGCTTCGATTGCAGCTTTAGCGCCTTTAGTGACGATCAAGCCGTTCAAAGAAACTTTCTTGGTGATGGCACCAGACAAGATCACACGGACTACACGTGCGAGCTCAGAAACTACGCCGGCTTGTTTCAAAGCCAAAACGTCGATCTCTGTCACTGGCAGGTTTTCCAGATCTGTCAGGCGAACTTCTGCTTTGTACGGAGTTGCCAGTGATTTGAAACCACGTTTTGGCAAACGACGTTGCAAAGGCATCTGACCGCCCTCAAAACCGACTTTATGAAAGCCGCCTGAACGGGATTTTTGACCTTTATGGCCGCGACCCGCTGTCTTACCTAAGCCTGAACCGATACCGCGACCAACACGACGTTTGTAGTGTTTTGCGCCATCAGCTGGCTGGATTGTATTCAATTCCATAATTTGCTCCGATCGCAAACCTGACGGCTTACGATACAACCTTCACAAGATACGAGACTTTATTGATCATGCCACGTACGGATGGTGTGTCTTCCAGTTCGGAAACTGAATTAACACGACGCAGACCCAGGCCACGTACAGTTGCACGGTGATCCTGGCGTGTGCCGATCAAACCTTTAACCAATTGCACTTTTACTGTCTTAGACATGAGGTGCTCCTTAACTGAGAATTTCTTCAACAGTTTTGCCACGCTTTGCAGCGATTTCAGATGGAGTACTCATCTTGGCCAAACCGTTCAAAGTTGCACGAACCATGTTGTATGGATTTGTGGAGCCGTTGGATTTCGCCACGACGTTTACAATACCCATTACTTCAAAAATTGCGCGCATTGGACCACCAGCGATAACGCCAGTACCTTCTTTTGCTGGAGAAATCATGACGGAAGACGCGCCGTGCTTGCCAGTAACGGTGTGTTGCAGAGTACCGTTCTTCAAAGTCACTTTGATCATCTTACGACGTGCTTCTTCCATCGCTTTTTGTACAGCAACTGGAACTTCTTTCGATTTCCCTTTGCCCATACCGATACGGCCATCGCCGTCACCAACGACTGTCAGCGCCGCGAAACCCATGATACGACCACCCTTGACCACTTTGGTCACGCGGTTGATCGCGATCATTTTTTCGCGCATGCCATCATCCGGCTTGTCGGCTGCTGTTTTTGCTTGCATTTTTGCCATGACAAATTTTCCTTAGAACTTCAAGCCAGCTTCACGGGCTGCTTCTGCAAGCGCCTTGACGCGACCGTGGTAACGGAAACCGGAGCGGTCAAACGCAACTTCGGTAACCCCTGCTTTGATTGCCTTCTCTGCAACACGTTTGCCGATCAAGCTCGCTGCAGCAGCGTTGCCGCCTGCACCAGACTTGCCAGCCAACTCTGCACGTACTTCTGCTTCTACTGTAGAAGCAGATGCCAACACTTTGGCGTCTGGGCCAATGATGTTTGCATAGATGTGCAGGTTTGTGCGATGCACGGCCAGGCGGTTCACTTTGAGTTCTGCGATCTTGGCACGGGTTTGACGTGCGCGGCGCAGACGTGATTGTTTCTTGTCCATCGTCAACCCCTATTACTTCTTCTTGGTTTCTTTAATCACAACCACTTCGTCCGCATAGCGAACGCCTTTGCCTTTATAAGGCTCTGGACTGCGGTATGCACGAACTTCAGCAGCAACCTGACCAACTTTTTGCTTATCAATCCCTTTGATCAGGATTTCAGTTGGAGTTGGTGTTGCGCATGTAACGCCTGCTGGCATTGCGTGAACAACTGGGTGCGAGAAACCAAGAGACAAATTCAATTTGTCGCCTTGAGCTTGCGCTTTGTAACCAACACCGACCAGATTCAGTTTCTTTTCGAAACCTTTAGTGACGCCGTTAACCATGTTGTTGACCAGGGCACGCAGGGTACCGCTCATCGCATTGGCTTCACGACCATCATTAGCTGGGGAAAAACTCAAAGTGCCATTGTCGTTCGCAACTGTCACCAAGCCATTCAAGGCTTGAGACAACACGCCCTGTGGGCCTTTAATTGTAATCTGCTCTGTCGAAATGGTGACTTCAGCACCTGCCGGCAAAGCGATTGGCATCTTACCTACTCGAGACATCTTTCACTCCTTAGGCGACGTAGCAAATCACTTCGCCACCGACACCGGTTGCGCGCGCTTTGCGGTCAGTCATAACGCCTTTTGGTGTGGAAACGATCGCCACTCCCAAACCGTTCATGACACTTGGGATCTCGTCTTTACCTTTGTAAATACGGAGACCTGGACGTGATACACGTTCCAAGCGTTCAATCACAGGACGTCCTGCGTAATATTTCAAGCCGATTTTCAATTCGGACTTACCTGCAGTTTCAGAAACTGCGAAATCTTCAATGTAACCTTCGTCTTTAAGTACGTTCGCAATTGCGATCTTTACTTTGGAAGACGGCATCGCGACGACAGTTTTTTGAACAACTTGTGCGTTACGAATGCGGGTCAGCATATCGGCGATAGGATCGCTCATACTCATTGCTTATTCTCCTATTACCAGCTGGCTTTAGTCATACCCGGGATTTCACCACGCATGGCGACTTCACGGAGTTTAATACGGCCCAAACCGAATTTACGGAATGTGCCACGTGGGCGACCTGTCAAAGCGCAACGGTTACGCTGACGAGTCGGATTGGAGTTACGTGGCAAGGCCTGCAACTTCAGACGAGCAAGATAATGCTCTTCTTCAGTCTTTGATTGGTCATCAATGATGGCCTTCAATTCGGCGCGTTTGCCAGCGAATTTCTTCACCAGGTCTGCACGCTTTTGCTCACGATTAATCAGTGCCAGTTTTGCCATGGCGACCTCAGTTTCTGAACGGAAATTTAAATGCGGCGAGGAGCGATTTCGCTTCGTCGTCGGTCTTTGCTGTTGTCGTGATACTGATATTCATACCACGCAACGCGTCGATCTTGTCGTATTCGATTTCAGGGAAAATGATCTGTTCCTTGACACCGATATTGTAGTTACCACGACCATCAAACGCACGACCAGAAACGCCACGGAAGTCACGTACACGCGGCAAAGCCACGGTAATGAAACGGTCCAGGAATTCATACATCTGAGCGCCACGCAAAGTTACCATACAACCAATTGGGTAGCCTTCACGGATTTTAAAACCAGCGATCGCTTTGCGAGCTTTGGTAACTACTGGTTTTTGACCAGCAATCTTGGTGAGGTCACCAACTGCATGCTCGATAATCTTTTTGTCCGCAATTGCTTCAGACAAACCCATGTTCAGGGTGATTTTCAAGATACGTGGAACTTCCATAACTGATTTGTACGCGTACTTTTCAGTCAGTTCACCAACGATTTTATCTTTATATATTGCTTGTAGACGGGCCATGATGTTATGCCTTCACAACTTCGCCAGTCGACTTGTAGATACGGACTTTCTTGCCATCCACTACCTTGAAGCCTACACGGTCTGCTTTGCCAGACGCTGCATTAAACAATGCAACATTCGACACATGAATCGGCATCACTTTATCCACGATGCCACCTACTGCGCCAGTCATTGGGTTAGGCTTAACAGCTTTTTTAGCAACGTTAATACCTGCAACAACAACGTAATCGCTATCGATGCAAACTTGCACCTGACCGCGTTTACCTTTGTCTTTACCCGTCAAGACGATGACTTCGTCGTTTTTACGAATTTTGTTCATCACGACCCCTTACAGCACTTCTGGAGCCAAAGACACGATTTTCATAAAGCGCTCAGTACGCAATTCGCGTGTTACTGGGCCGAAAATACGAGTACCGATAGGCTCAAGTTTTGCATTCAACAATACTGCAGCATTGCCATCAAATTTGACCAACGAGCCATCTTGACGACGAACACCCTTAGCTGTCCTCACGACAACGGCGTTGTAAATTTCACCTTTTTTTACACGACCGCGCGGAGCAGCAGACTTAACAGTGACTTTAATTACGTCACCAATACCCGCATAACGACGCTTGGAACCGCCCAACACCTTGATGCACAAAACTTCGCGCGCACCAGTGTTGTCAGCCACTTCCAGCCGGCTTTCTGTTTGAATCATAATGTTCTCTTTCCCAACTTAATCCACACAACTTGCACAATGCAAATTTGTAGTCAGTCTTGGTCCCGCCAGCTAACCCCTACATAACCCACAATGCACGAGCCAACTGATTAGGTGGACGATTTTTTAACCACTTTCACAACAAGAGGGCGTTATGAAAGACATTTAGGCTGCCACTCGCATACTTTGCAAATGACAGCCCATCATTATTACACTAAAAAACTTTTTGTGCAATAAATTTATACTACTTGTGCGACTTGAACCACACGTGTCACTGTCCAAGCTTTAGTCTTGGAGATAGGACGACCTTCTTGAATTTCAACGGTGTCGCCGGCCTTTGCCTGGTTCGCTTCATCGTGTGCGTGGTACTTAGCACTACGGACGATGATCTTGCCATACAAAGGATGCTTAACGTGACGTTCAACAACCACTGTTACGGTTTTGTCCATCTTGTCGGAAACAACCTTGCCAATCAATGTGCGCTTCAGTGCGACTTTAACTTGATCGTTCATTATTTGGCATCCTTCTGGTTCATGACGGTTTTCACACGTGCGATGTCACGACGAACTTTCTTCAATTGAGAAGTGTTAGTCAGCTGTTGCGTAGCGATTTGCATACGCAGGCTGAATTGTGCCTTCAACAATTCATTCAGTTCTTTAGTCAAAGCCGCCTGATCCTTACCTTGGAGTTCAGATACTTTCATTTACAACTCCTATTATTGGCCGACTTGACGGACGACGAACGTTGTCAACAGCGGCAATTTAGCTGCAGCCAAGCGGAACGCTTCGCGTGCCAGCGTCTCATCGACACCATCCATTTCGTACAACATTTTGCCTGGTTGAATCTCGGCAACGTAGTACTCAGGATTACCTTTACCATTACCCATACGGACTTCCGCTGGTTTCTGGGAAATTGGCTTGTCCGGGAAAATGCGGATCCAGATACGGCCACCGCGTTTAATGTGACGAGTCATTGCACGACGCGCTGCTTCAATCTGACGCGCTGTGATACGACCACGACCAACTGCCTTCAAGCCAAACTCACCGAAGGAAACTGCTGTACCACGAGTATGCGAGATACCCTTGTTACGGCCTTTCTGTTCCTTGCGATATTTTCTGCGTGCTGGTTGCAGCATGATTATTCTCCTGCTTTCTCAGCCGGTGCTGCAGCGTCAGCTTTTGCGCGTACGCGCTTGGCTGCCGGGGCTGCTGCGCCGGTCGTCGGTGTTTGTCCTTCTGGACGCTTGGCGCGTGGACGGCTATTTGGCTTGCCATCATCACGACGTGGACCGCGACGTTTTTTGTCGTCTTCCGGTGTCGATTCGATAACAGGCGCATCGCCATTTGCCAAACGATCGCCTTTGTAGACCCATACTTTTACGCCAATAATGCCGTAAGTTGTGGATGCTTCGCCAAAGCCGTAATCGATGTCAGCACGCAGAGTATGCAGAGGCACACGGCCTTCGCGATACCATTCTTTACGTGCGATCTCGATACCGTTCAAACGACCACCAGACATGATCTTGATACCTTGAGCGCCCAAACGCATTGCATTTTGCATCGCACGTTTCATCGCGCGGCGGAACATGATGCGTTTTTCCAGTTGCTGAGCGATAGAATCAGCGATCAGTTGAGCATCGATCTCTGGCTTGCGAATTTCTTCGATGTTGACGTGCACTGGCACGCCCATCAATTTCGACAAGTCGGCTTTCAATACTTCAATGTCTTCGCCTTTTTTACCGATCACAACGCCTGGACGGGAGCTGTATATCGTGATGCGTGCGTTTTTAGCAGGACGCTCAATAACGATGCGGCCTACAGACGCGTTTTTCAGTTTCTTCTTCAGGTATTCACGTACCTTCAGATCTTCGATGAGCATAGTGGCAAAGTTACCATTGCCAGCATACCAACGAGAAGACCAGTTACGTGTTACTGCCAAACGAAAACCGGTTGGATGTATCTTCTGTCCCATCGTGACTCCTTAGTTACCAACGGTCACATAAATGTGACAGGATTGTTTAGAGATACGATCACCACGACCCTTAGCGCGTGCTGTGAAGCGCTTCAGAATCGCACCTTTTTCGACATAGATAGTCTTTACTTTCAGCTCATCGATGTCCGCGCCATCATTGTGTTCGGCGTTTGCAATTGCAGACTCCAACACTTTCTTGATGATCGCAGCACCTTTTTTAGGGCTGAATGCCAGGATATTCAATGCCTGATCTACTTTTTTACCGCGAATCAGGTCAGCCACCAGGCGACCTTTTTGCTCAGACAGACGCACACCGCGCAAATTTGCTTTAGTTTCCATCATCGGTCCTTATCTCTTAGCCTTTTTATCGGCTGCGTGACCCTTGAACGTACGGGTCAGCGCGAATTCGCCGAGCTTGTGACCAACCATGTTTTCGGAAACATAAACTGGTACGTGTTGCTTACCGTTATGAACCGCAATGGTCAAACCGATGAAGTCCGGCATAATTGTCGAACGACGGGACCAAGTCTTGATTGGCTTCTTGTCTTTAGTCGCTTGCGCGGTTTCGACTTTCTTCACCAGGTGGGCGTCGCAAAACGGCCCTTTTTTCAATGAACGTGTCATGTTTTATCCCTTATTTCTTGCCACGGCGTGAGACGATCATCGAAGTAGTGCGCTTGTTGCGACGAGTCTTCTTACCCTTGGTTTGCTGACCCCATGGTGATACTGGGTGACGGCCGGCTGCAGTTTTACCTTCACCACCACCGTGCGGGTGATCGACCGGGTTCATGACCACACCGCGAACGGTAGGACGAACACCACGCCAACGCATTGCACCAGCTTTACCGATTTTGCGCAGGTTATGCTCACCGTTGCCTACTTCACCGATAGTCGCGCGGCATTCGATATGAATACGACGAACTTCACCGGAGCGCAGACGAACCTGAGCGTAAGTACCTTCACGTGCCATCAGGACAACGCCAGCACCAGCTGTACGTGCAATCTGAGCACCTTTACCTGGCAGCATTTCTACGCAATGCATAGTTGTACCGACCGGGATATTACGGATAGGCAAGCAGTTACCAGATTTGATCGGCGCTTGAGAGCCGTTCATGACCTGATCACCAGCAGCCATACCTTTAGGGGCAATGATGTATGCACGTTCGCCGTCCGCGTAGCACAACAAAGCAATGTGTGCTGTACGGTTAGGATCGTATTCAATACGTTCTACTTTTGCAGGGATACCATCTTTGGTGCGTTTGAAGTCAACCAGACGATAATGCTGCTTGTGACCACCACCGATATGACGGGTAGTGATGTGACCGTTGTTATTACGGCCAGCAGTTTTTGATTTCTTTTCCAACAAAGCAGCGAACGGACGACCTTTGTACAGGCCTTCTGTCACTACCTTCACCATACCACGACGACCTGGTGAGGTTGGCTTCATCTTAACGAGTGCCATGCTTATGCCCCCTCAGTGAAGTTAATTTCCTGACCTGGCTTCAAGCATACAAAAGCGCGTCTTGTATGATTGCGGCGGCCATTAAATTTACCGGTACGTTTTTGTTTACCTTGACGATTCGCTACTTGTACGGATTCAACTTGTACTTTGAACAGCAATTCGACGGCAGCTTTGATTTCTGGCTTGGTTGCATCTGGCATAACCAGGAAAACCACTTGCTCATTCTTTTCAGCAACCATCGTTGCTTTTTCAGAAATCACAGGAGCCAGCAACACCTTCATCAGGCGTTCTTCGCTAATTTTGACTTGTGCGCTCATGCCAGCATCTCCTCAATCTTTGCCAGTGCTGGCTTAGTGATCAACACTTTCTTGTAGAACACCAAAGAAACTGGATCAGCATAACGTGGTTCAACAACCAATACGTTTGCCAGGTTACGCGCTGCCAACATCAGGTTTTCATTGAATTCGTCAGTGATAATCAGGACGGAATCCAGGCAACCCATTGCTTTCAGTTTGTCGGACAACAGTTTAGTCTTAGGTGCGTCAACAGTAACATCGTCAACCACATTCAAACGACCTTCACGAGCCAACTGAGACAGGATCGAGCAGATACCTGCGCGATACATCTTTTTGTTAACTTTGTGAGAGAAATTCTCATCAGGCGAGTTCGGGAATATACGACCACCGCCACGCCACAATGGAGAAGAAGACATACCAGCACGTGCACGACCAGTACCTTTTTGACGCCAAGGCTTCTTGGTTGTGTGATGGACTTCTTCACGATCTTTTTGTTTGCGATTACCGCTACGAGCATTGGCTTGGAATGCAACGACGACTTGATGGATCAAGGCTTCATTGTAATCACGACCAAAGATAGTATCAGGAGCGGCTACGTTCGACGCTGCTTGACCTTGTTCGTTTAGGAGCTTCAGTTCCATGGATTAGGCTCCCTTCTTGGCTTTAACTTTAACAGCAGGAGATACAATCACCTGACCATTTTTTGCACCCGGCACGGCACCCTTCACCAGCAACAACTGACGCTCTGCATCTACGCGAGCGATTTCCAGATTTTGCACAGTGCGAGTTGCATCACCCAGATGACCAGTCATGCGCTTACCAGGGAATACACGACCTGGATCCTGCGCCATACCGATAGAACCAGGTACATTATGCGAACGGGAGTTACCGTGAGTTGCACGACCAGAAGAGAAATGGTGACGTTTGATGGTACCGGCATAGCCTTTACCAATCGTTACGCCTTGCACGTCTACTTTTTGACCAGCTTCGAACATACCAACAGGCACAACATCGCCTGCCTTCAATTCAGCAGCTTTAGCAGCATCAATACGGAATTCTTTTAATACAGTACCAGCTTCAACACCTGCTTTTGCGAGGTGACCGGCAGCCGCTTTTGTTACGCGGGATGCACGGCGCTGACCGAAAGTTACCTGAACAGCGGAGTAACCGTCTGTTTCAGGAGTTTTGACTTGCGTCACGCGGTTGTTGGACACGTCCAAAACAGTAACAGGAATCGAATCCCCATCATCTGTAAAGATGCGCATCATGCCAACCTTGCGACCAACTAGGCCCAAGCTCATTGTTTTCTCCATTCTCACCTACGATTGGGTGAGGCTGATGTTTAAAAAACTTAAACGAATAGGCCAGCCGGAGCTGACCTACATCTAAGCCTTCGATTATAGCCCGCAAATTTTTTATTTACAAGACTAATTTATTTGAATTTTCGAAAAATTGTGGTATGTCGAATTTTCAGTATTTTTCTGAGAATACTAATTTGCATCAGTATGCTCAAATCAATAAGAATTATTGCAGTTTGATTTCTACGTCAACACCAGCTGGCAGGTCGAGCTTCATCAACGCGTCAACTGTTTTGTCAGTTGGGTCAACGATGTCCATCAAACGCTGGTGAGTACGGATTTCAAATTGATCACGGGAAGTTTTGTTCACGTGTGGGGAACGCAATACGTCGAAACGCTGGATACGTGTAGGCAAAGGAACCGGGCCTTTAACAACAGCGCCAGTGCGCTTGGCTGTTTCTACGATTTCCAGAGCGGACTGATCGATCAGTTTGTAATCGAAAGCCTTCAGACGGATGCGGATTTTTTGATTTTGTGTGGACATGTTCATTCCTATAAAGAGCGAGCCAGGTACGGCAGAGCCGCCGGCATATTTAATAAAGAGCGAAAACTAAATTGGCTGCCGCATTAAATTCAATACGACAGCCAACTAGTATACTACAAATTACGGCAGATATTACTCGATGATTTTAGCAACAACGCCAGCACCGACTGTACGACCACCTTCACGGATAGCGAAGCGCAAGCCTTCTTCCATCGCGATCGGGTTAATCAATTTAACAGTGATAGAAACGTTATCACCTGGCATGACCATTTCTTTGTCTTTCGGCAACTCGATCGAACCAGTTACGTCCGTTGTACGGAAGTAGAACTGTGGACGGTAGTTGTTGAAGAATGGTGTATGACGGCCACCTTCATCTTTGGACAGAACATAGATCTCGCCTGTGAAATGCGCATGCGGTTTGATCGAACCTGGCTTTGCCAACACTTGACCACGTTGGATATCTTCACGCTTAGTACCACGCAGCAATACGCCGACGTTGTCGCCTGCTTGACCTTGGTCGAGCAGTTTGCGGAACATTTCAACGCCAGTACATGTTGTTTTGACTGTGTCTTTGATACCAACGATTTCGATCTCTTCGCCAACTTTGACGATACCGCGTTCGATACGGCCAGTAACTACTGTACCGC
>NZ_JBMPOT010000029.1:0-48129 GCF_049340425.1 Undibacterium sp. JH2W
TAGCTTGCACATATCTGCGGTATTGGTTGGCAGGCCTATTGACCGCTGGATTCCTCATCGACGTTGAAGAGGTGGGGTGGGAGAGTTCTAATCGAGTCTGTCAGCTAAAACTGCAGATGCGCAGCGTCGTCCCTCCACCCCGACGCTTTCTAGTTTCCCAGAAATCGTCACTTATAACCATACAAGCGCAGCGTAATCGTACGCATGGTCAGCAGCAATTTTCTATGCCGCTTCAAAAAAGCACAACAGCTTTATGATATTGAAGCAAGCATGCATCACACTCGTGCAAAGAAAGGCAGACGGCGATCATGGGATTTGCTTGAGGTCTATCGCTATTTCAGGAATCACATGCGTACGATTACGCTGCGCTAATCGTACCTACGTACCTACACTTGGAGCGGCATTTTCCATGATCCGGCCCAGAGGTCAAAATGCACCAGTTTATCCAACGCGGCGCGGATGCTTTTCTCTCCTACCGCATCAATAAGCTTGGTTGGAATAGATACGCCCCAGTTCGCTTCATCAATGGGAAAAATTTCGCATTCCATGGCTATAGTACCGAGCACAGATTCTATCTCGCTGGCAGAGCCAGTTTTTACGATGACCTGGATACCCATCAGCGCTTGAACTCCACGGTGCAGATTGCAGCAAGACTTTCAGAGACTGCATCAAGTGTTTTAGTAGTGAGGGACTGACCACGGACATCATAAATAATACGGCATGCGTTCATATGCGCAGGTAAATGCTGATGGGCAAAAGCGATGCGGGCCTTGTTGTACTGCAGGCTCAAGCGGATCGCTTCCGGATTCTCCAGGCTATGACTGGCGACGAGCACATACTCGTTTTTTTTGTGAATAGTAAATTCTGGCGTAAACATAGAAGCTGTCTAGTAAAGAAAATGAGATCAATTTGGGGACGGACGAACTAAACCCATTCACGCGGGGTGCATCTGAGGTTTATCCTCAATTTTATGGCAGAAAATCCAAAACGCGAATTCCCCAGCCGTACCTAAGCAAAATATCTAATAGAACATATATGGGCAAGATACAGAAACCATAAAAATATCGGCGATATTGAACAGATGTCCGGCCAAGGTAAATAAATCCTGCCAAACTTAAACTTGCGAGAATTGAACCCCCTGCAAATAGAACGTAATATGTTGGTGCGCTAACAAATGTCGACAGTATGGAGACTGCGCTTAACATTAAACTGAAGACAAAAATTGTTATTTTCATGGAGTATTCTTGTGGCTGCGCATCTGGCTATGCTGTTTAATTCATGTCACTCAGTATTGCGGCCCTGATGTCCATTAATATTTTGCCGAGCATATTTTTCCCTTTCCCATCACTGCCTATGCCCCAATAATCGTCCTCGGTTGTGTCTTCGACTAGCTTCGCTGTACCAGTGCTTAGCAACAAGTCTTGCAAATCCTGATGCTGCTGGAATTTCGCGCTTACTGCTTCCCGCATGATCTGCACCTTGACTGACTCCCAGTCCACTCTAATTTTGTGCGTGCGCGAGCGCCCCAGCCTTGCCGCTATCGAGGGAGTTTTGGCGGTTCGTATTTTTTCACGATATTGTGCATCAAGGAATTTCTGTGCCTGGAAGTAATGCTCACTTGTTGGCCACATCTTCCCCTTCAAGGAAATCGAGTATCGCGAAAAATTAGAAAATTCACCGTACTCGCCTTCGGTAGAATAAAACTTGATGCTTGATAAGGTGCTTGTATCAGGTTTCATATTTCTTCTGGAAATTTATTCATGGTGAATGCATTTATAAAAAATATCGCCCACCCGCGTAGGTACGATTAGCGCAGCGTAATCGTACGCATGGCGTCACCATTCTCTATACTGCTTGAAAAGTACAGCTGCTTCATGGTAGTCATTCAAGCATAAACCACGCGCCTGTTATGATGATACATGGTCTTCACTAGCTATTCTTGAGGTCTGCGCTTATTTCAGGCATCGCATGCGTACGATTACGCTGCGCTAATCGTACCTACGTACCTACGTACCTACGTACCTACGTACCTGGCTTGAGTAAAGCCTTGTTATCATGTGCTGATTTTATCTCTCATTTTAGTAAAACGGAGTACATTGCATGAAAATTCCTTATCTCCCGTCGCGCCATGTTTTGCGGACAGGCCTGATGGCAATAGTTACCTTGTTTGCGACTGCTGCCGCGGCAAAACCGCTAGAACGTGCAATCGACCTATCCCTGATCAATCTTGTTGCGACACCTGAGCGCTATCACGGCAAACTGGTGAACGTGACAGGTTATATTTTCGTCGGTATGGAACATATGTCCATTTGCCCTTATCAGGTCGAAGTTTCCAGTAAGGACTGCCTCTGGATTAATATCGATTCTGGCCCCTATGCAAGTCATGCCGATAGGGAGCGAATCTCGAAGAAGATGGCAGTTCTTGAAAAATTCTACGGAAAAACGGCGACCATCATCGCGAGATTTAACAAGAAGGATCAAGGCCATTTCGGCCTATGGTCTGGTGCCCTGACAAAGATAGTCGATGTTTACGATCACAAGGATGAGTCAGCGCGGGGAATCAGTGTGTGGAAATGACCCCCCGTAGGTACGATTAGCGCAGCGTAATCGTACGCATGTCTATATCCATCGAATCAAGATAGTCAAAGAAATAAACAGAAATAGTAGGGATAGAAATGCAGGAAATTTCATTTGATGGTATTTTTTTGCAGCTGCCTTTTCATCAAGCGACTCTAAGCGACTGAAGAACAAGTTTTGCAAAAACAGAATTGCGTAAAATACTATCATCCAAAAAAAGCAGGCTTGGAATACAGTGCCGCCACTATGCATGTTCAGTAATTTTTCACAAACTTCTATCATTTTTAATGATATGTTCGCCAGCGCGGCCATGGCACCATTCCCACCTGCCATGAATATGCTTGTAAGAAGATAGAAGAAAAATAGCGGAAGAAAAATGGCGGCGTATTTTCCTGCAACAATCAAGGCGTTTAGAAAACGCAATGTCTTGATTTGTCCTAGCGTTGTTTCATTTGAACTACCCATGGATCCCAGATATTTTGAGGTGAATTGAATTCGTTTTTTTTAAATAGCGCGTAGGTACGATTAGCGCAGCGTAATCGTACGCATGTCAGCCGCAAAGGCCACTAATTGTAGCGCCGGTCAATCACCACCACTTATCTCTACCGCCACATCACCACACCAGTCAAGAGGATACACGCCTGTTTCCACATAGTGATGAAAAGTGGAATATGGCCAGTCGCAGACGCGGCGGACCAGGCCATGTTTGAGTGGATTGACATGGACGTAATCGACATGCCTCTGGAAATCCAGCTCATCACGTATCAGATGTTCCCAATAATGACGCTGCCAGATACCACGTTCACCAGCAGCCTGGCGCGCAGCAGAGAGGGTCTCTGTTTTAGGAAGGGCGCGTGAGAAACCGCTTTTGATGAGCCGCCAGCGCAAGCTAAAATTGCTGTCGCCATCTGGCAGGGTGAAGATGCAGTGCATGTGCTCCGGCAAGACTACCCAGGCATCGATATGAAAGGGATATTTAAGGCGAACATGTTTGATGACTTGTCGCAAGAGATCAATCTCACGCACCAGCAAGTCATTGCCCTGTCTTTGCAACAGATTGACGGTGAAGAACCATGTCGCTCCCGGGACGAATGCGCGGCGATAATTGGGCATGGGTTTGCTGCTTGCTTAGTTTATTTTGAGGAGTCATGCGTACGATTACGCTGCGCTAATCGTACCTACTCGCTTTTTTACGGTGCATCCTTGGCAGGAATAGATGCCGTTAATTTTTCAATCGGAAGAATCAAGTCAAAGCCTTCTTTGGTAGTTGCAGTCGAGGCTGAGACAGGCCCTCGCCCGCAAGGAATGTCCGGCCCACGACATCCCCAAATTTCACCGCCTTTCAAAAAAGAAAAATAAATTGAATATACAGAGACACGTTGCGCAAGCAAATAGGCCATTGAACTGACAGCAGGATTCCAATCCTGTTGTTTAAACTTACCCGTATGTCCACTTCCCGCAAATAGGATATGTGTATGTGCAGGATATTGTTTAAGCCTGTCGTAAATATTGGTCGCCATGATAGAGTCACGTCTGGCCTGCGACCTGGTTTCATTCTTGGTCAAAGCTTGAAGCCCATCTGACTTGCCTGAATCAAAGGCAGAAATAAGTACATCTTTACCTTCATTGCGCAATCTTCTAACGAAATCAATGAGCTTGAACATTGCCTCACTGCGGCGGCCATCCTGTTTTTCGTGCCAGAAATAGGCTGAAAGTAAGGCCTTTTTATCCTCTGGTGTTCCTTTGGAAAGCGTGTATTGAGTAATACCTGCTTGCAAGTCCATCGGCAATTCCAGACCAAGCACGACGGGTTTCCCTGATAAAGCAAGCTGACAAACAAGCCCTTCAACAAAGGCTGGAATTTCATTTGAGCCATGAAAGTCGCCGATAGCGATGACATCGGCATTGATTTTTGACACGGAAATCTGCGCATGTGGCGTACACGGTAAGTCACTTGCAAAAATGGGTTTGCATACGGCAGCAAATAAGAAACCGCTTGCAAGGAGGCGCAATGTTGAGTGGCGTATATTCATATTTTCATTACTTAATAAGTGTGTAGGTACGATTAGCGCAGCGTAATCGTACGCATGGCAGCTGTTGCTCTCTCTTGCGCTCGAAAAGCATAGCCGCTTCACAGTAATGTATCAAGTATAAATCACGTAGCCGCTGAGGTAGTACATGGTCTTCACGAGATATTCTTTAAGACTATGCATATTCGGGCATCTCATGCGTACGATTACGCTGCGCTAATCGTACCTACATTTTGTAGCAGCTACATTTACTTGCGCACGCCAGCCACACTCGCCCCCACCTGCTCCGCCAATTGCTTGGCGGCTTCTGACATCGCTGGTGCCACGGTTTCATAGGCGGTGCCGTGCAAACTGACGGTAAACACTTTGTGTTCGCGCTTGAGCAGTTTGCGGCTGCTGTCGAGTACGACCCAGCTGGCTTCGAGCGTGAGTTGCTCGCCGCTTTGAATGAGTAGCTGGTCGACTTGTACTTTGATCTGATAGCGCGGCAAATTGCCGGATGGGTTGTTGGCGATGCCTGCGTTGATGCCGGTGTCGGATGAGAGCCAGGCATCGGGCAGGTTTTTGCGCAGGTGGGCGATGAGGGACAGGGTCAGTTGTTCGTCCAGCGGGGCGAGCCAGCGTTGTTCGTCAGAGACGATGGCCTCTGTAGCAGACTTTTGTATGACCAGTTGCTGGCGGTTCACGGCCTCTGGCAATTTGACGGTGGCGATGATGAGTTCATACTGCGGCTCGGCCAGGCTGCTGTTGGTTTGCGGATAGTCGAGGCGGTACAGGTGTTCTACCGGCGGCGTAGCGCAGGCGGACAATAAGAAGGCACTCAGAGGCAGGGCGAGCAGCTTGGCGGTACGCATCATGGTTTTACCTTTTGTTTGCCAAACACCAGGGCATCGGGATGGCGTTCCAGCATGTCGGCCAGGTTGGCGACGGCGCGGGCGGATTTGGCGACTTGCTTCAAAGATTCGCGCATGTCTTGTTGCAGCGGCGCGTCTTCTGCCAGCAGGGCGCTGGCGCTGTTCAAGGTGCCGCGTGCTTCTTTGAGGGTGGATGTCAATTCTGGCGTGACTTCAACATCGAGGCGGCGCACCAGTTTTTCTGTGCTGGCCAGGGTGGTATTGAGTTTGCCCAGGGCTTGTACCAGTTCGTCAGAAATTTTATCGAAAGGCAGCTTGTCTATCTTCTTGGCGATGCGGCCCACGGTATCCTGGATTTCACCCAGGCCACCACCGACGGTGGGCAGGACGGGGTAGTCTGTGCTCCAATCCATCTTGGCTTGCGAAGCATCCGGGAAGAAATCGAGGGCGATGTACAGCTGGCCAGTGAGGATATTGCCACTGCGCAGCTGGCCGCGCAAGCCGCGTGAGATCAGGTGGTCGATCAGCGATCTTTCCTTGGCTTCGGTATTGTCATCGGGCAGGCGAGTGCCAGATCGGGCGCGCGCCTTGAGACGGTCAGGATAGAGGCTGATTTCAACCGGGAAGCGTGGCACGCGGCCATTATCGGCAAAATCCACACCCAGGGATTTGACTTCGCCGATGACGATGCCGCGCAGGTCTACAGGCGCCCCCTTGGATAAGCCACGCAGGGTTTCCGGGAAATACATGAGGAAGTTGCGCACCTTGGTATCCGGCGCGCGCATGGCATGTTCGCGGTCTTCAAACAACGGGAAGATGGATCCCTCGAATGCAGGTTTGCCACCTGGCAGGGCATCATCATGTTCCTGGAAGGCGAGGCCGCCTTCGATCAATGATGTCAGTGATTCAGTCGTCACGCGCAAGCCATTGGCATCAAGCTGCATGTCGATGCCGCTGGCATGCCAGAAGCGGGTATCGGGGGTTACATACTGGTCATAGGGCGCATCGATGAAGACGCGGATGGTGACGCCCTTGCCATCACGGTCGAGCTGGAACTTGGTGACATGGCCAGCATTGATGTGGCGGAAAAAGATGGGCGAGCCATAATTGACCGAGCCTGTCTGCGCGCCATGCAAGACAAATTCACGACCAGGCGAATCGCGATTGACCAGCGGTGGTTCTTCAAGGCCAGTAAATTCATCGGTGGTGTCAGCCGCTGAACCGACGTCGACGCTGATGTAATTGCCAGACAACAGAGTGGACAGGCCAGATACCGAGCCGCCAGAAATGCGTGGCTTGACGATGAAGAAACGGGTATCCGTCGCCAGGATGTCAGAAGCACTCTTGATGAGTTGCGCCGTCACCAGCACGCGCTTGCGGTCAGGCGAGAGGGCAATGGCCTTGACGTGACCGACATCGACATCCTTGTAGCGCAGCTTGGTCTTGCCGGCCTCCAGGCCTTCTGCCGATTTAAAGGTGATGGTGATGACCGGCCCCTGGCTGGTGACACTCTGCACCACCAGCCAGATACCGATCAGGGCGGCAATCACAGGCACGGCCCAGACAAACGATGGCAGGCGGCGTTCTGGCCTGACCTTGACCACAGGGATGATGGCATCCATGGCGGCGACAGTGTCGGCGGTCTCAGCGGTGTCGGCAGTGTTGGCGATATTAGCGGTGCTGGCAGCATCTACTGCCGCAGCCTTGTTGTCTGCGGGCGGTGTGCCGGGATTTTCTGAAGTTGGATCACTCATGCGTCTTTGCTACCCAGATTAAACGTGAATCAAAGCTTTGTGCCGACAACATCGTCAGCACGACTACCGCGCCAAAGGCCAGCGCGCCACCGCCAGGGTGTATCGCCGCCAGGGATTGAAACTGCACCAGCGCCACCAGCACTGTCACCACATACACATCCAGCATGGACCAGCGCCCCACGGCTTCTATCATGCGAAACAACTGGGTGCGCTGTAAAGGGTTCCAGTCTGATTTTTTCCAGCAGGTGTACAGCAAGAGGCTGAGGGAAAACAGCTTCAGCAAAGGCACCACGATGCTGGCAAAGAATACCAGCAACGCCAAAGGCCAGGAGCCGGTATTCAACAAGACCAGCACGCCACTCATGATGGTGTCATCCTGGGCACCAAAGATGGTATTGGTATGCATCACGGGCAAGAGGTTGGCGGGTATATACAGGATCGCCGCCGCCACCAGATAAGCCAGCGACCTGGTCAGGCTGTTTTTATCGCGCAAATGCAGGGAGGCACCGCAACCGGGGCAATGGGTAGCGGCTTCGTCCCTGGTGCAGCACAGGGTTTCGCAAATATCGCAACTGATGAGCCCGACCGCGGCACCCGTCTGGCCAGCCAGATTGGCAGCGGGGATATGACGGTATTCGTGTTCAGACATGGGGTACTCCCGCCACTGGCAGCGGATTGTCAGTGGCATGCGCCCACAGCCAGACATTGCGCGGGGTCAGCACTGACGTCATGGCCGCTGTAAAAAAAATCAGGGAGGCACATGACCACAAAGCTGGCCCGATGACGATGTCGGCCATATGTTGCAGCTTGACCAGGGAGACCAGCAAACCCAGCATGAAAATTTCCACCATGCTCCAGGGGCGCAGGGTTTGCAAGGCGCGCAAAGGTGCACCCAGGGCACGACTGGCATCGCCAAACTTGAGCAGGTACAAAATATAAATGGCGAGCGAAATCTGCAGGGCTGGTGCCAGCATGGTGGTGGTGATCACCAGCAGCGAGAGGATGTGCATGCCATCATCCCACATCGCCAGGGCAGCATGGAACAGGGTAGTGTCACGCGTCACTTGCTGCACTTTCAGTGCCAGCAGCGGAAAGCTATTGAGTATCACCAGCAAGATCAATGAAGTGACGGACAAGGCCAGCGCCAGGTCCACATTGGCACTGCCGTTACGGTACAGCGTGGCCCGACAACGCGGGCAACTGGCAGTTTCGCCGGTCGCCAGTGGCAGGTCCAGGCAGACCAGATCGCACTCATGGCAGACGATAAATTTATTGGCAGACGTAATGGGGGCAATCACTTTCTGGGGAAATATCAGGGAAAAGTGCTGGAGAATAGCAATTTTGCTAGTGTAATCAATTTTTTTCATTAATCATAGATTATCACTCGTGGAGCCGCTTTATAGTGGCAAGATGTCAATAAAGAGCTTGCCTGAACGGGATTCCTGCCCTCATGACAGACAGTCTTATAATGCCTGTTATGCCTGTTTTGTGCTCCCTGCAAGGCTGTCTCACTATTCGTAAGGAAACGCCATCATGAGAAAAATACAATTTCCTGATTCTTGTACCGGTATGCTGGTCCTGGCGCTGTCATGCGCGAGCTGGTGTGGCCCTGTCTATGCCAGCGAAATCAATGCCGATGGCCATGCTCTTGAAAAACTGCTGGACCAGACCCGTGTCACTGAATTATGGCCCGCCGGTGTCCACGTGAACTGGGAAAGCGGCGAGCCCGATGGCAGGCTCGTCAAGGGCAATGGCAAACATACCCATTGCAGCGCCTTTGTCGCCGCCACGGCCAAACGTGCGGGTATCTATCTGTTGCGCCCACCTGAGCATGGCCAGGATTTTTTAGCCAATGCCCAATATGACTGGCTCTCCAACCAGGGTGCCACGCTAGGCTGGCGTGAGCTGAGTAGCGCCGCTCAGGCGCAGGACAGGGCCAATCATGGGGAGGTGGTGGTCGTCGGTTACCGCAATCACAGTGACAACAAACCCGGCCACATCGCCATCGTGCGCCCCAGTGAAAAATCAGACGATGAAATAAAATCAGAAGGCCCGCAAATCATCCAGGCCGGTGGCAGCAACTATAGCAGCACCAGCCTGAAAACCGGCTTCGCAGGCCACCCCATGGCCTGGAAACAGCAGGAAGTGCGCTACTTTGCCCACGCGGTGGAATGGGGCAAGCTGGGCGGGAATCCCAGTGGAAATGCTAAGTAAATGTAATGGCAAACTGGTGCACATGGTGCACCATCTCAAGAATTTCACCACAGAGGCACAGAGACCCATGTGCAATATGCGCATTCATTCTGGGCAGACAGTAGGGTGCGTTATAACGCACCGTTTTGTGATCACGCAATGTAGAGAGAATATGGGGCATTGGCATGCTGCGTTGTAACGCACCCTCCAAGACTGTGGTAAGAGGTCTTGATTTTCTCTATCTGTGGTAAGAGGTCTTGATTTTCTCTATCTGTGGTAAGAGGTCTTGATTTTCTCTATCTGTGGTAAGAGGTCTTGATTTTCTCTATCCATACGCGCGTAACGCGCCAGCAGCGCAAACGGTTGACAAGCCACACGCCGTTTAGAACAACAACACTAAGGCCCATGCTGTGTGGTTTTTTGCGTCAACGCAATGTATTCGGGCGGCGTTTTTGGCTTACGTAGCAACACTACGAAACAGAAAACGAAACGCAAGACCGAGCAAATCAACCCAAACATAAAGAGGGAAATATCATGAACAAACTGATCATCGCCATCATCGCTTCCACAGTTGTTATGGGTAGCGCATTTGCACAGACACCAGCCAGTGCTTCTGCAACAACAGCAGCTAAACCTGCTTCTGCAGCGGCAGCAGCGAGTGTAGCGAAATCTGCTCCGACAGCTAAAGTAGTCGCCGCTCCTGCCTCAGCTACAGCGTCCACGCCAGCAGCATCGACACCAGCAGCACCAGTTGCTGAAAAAGCAGTCAAGCATGAGAAACACGAGAAGCACGAGAAGCACGCTAAAAAAGAAGCCAAGAAAGAAGAAGTAAAACCAGCATCCGCTTCAGCAACAGCAGCATCGAAATAAGTCGTCACGCTATCAAGCTATAAGTAAGAACACCGGCAGCAGGGGCTGCCGGAAAAAGCAAGAACTGCTCTCTACTATCTATATCAAGGAATACTAAAATGAACAAACTGATCACTGCCCTCATCGCTTCCACCTTTGTTATGGCTGGCGCATTTGCACAAACACCTGCCACCACAGCAGCTAAAACCGCGACCACAGCAACGCCAGCAGTAGTGGCAACGGCACCTGCTTCAGCAGCTACTGCTACTCCGGCTGCGAAAGTAGTGACTACCACTGCAATGGCATCGACTGCAACGCCTGCGACGCCTGTCACAACTAAATCGATAGCAGTCGCACCAGCAGAAGCCAAGCCTGTGACATCGGATGCAGAAAAAACAGTAGAGAAACATGAAAAGCATGCCAAGCATGTCGCTCATGAAAAACATGCCAAGGCCAAGACCGATGTAAAAACAGATGCCAAACCAGAAGTGAAGGCAGAAGTGAAAACGGATACGGCCAAAGTCGCAACAGCTGCCACGACAGGTGCATCCAAGACAGCGGCAGTAAAATAATTTGTGTAAGTCGTTGTAATCAGCAGGACTAGCATCAAACAAAAAGACGCGCCATCATTCGGGATGGCGCGTCTTTTTTTGTGTTCACGGCAGCGCTCAGTAGGGTGCGTTATAACGCACCGCTTTGTATTACTGCTGCGCTTGTTTTAGCTCAGTAGGGTGCGTTATAACGCACCGCTTTGTATTACTGCTGCTCTTGTTTTAGCATCACAGCCGGTGCGTTGTAACGCACCCTACATTGTCTGCACACGAAAAAAATTCTGTAGGTGCATTTGGCGCAGCTACATCGTACGTAACCTTGCCCCTCAAAAATGAAAAGACCCCAAGCATATCGTGTGATACTCGCCAGTCTATTTCAATATGAACATGTTTAATTGCTGACTCAAATCCGTAAAGTTGCCATGGTGCAGAAGTAGGCTGGAACAGGTATCATGCGTACGATTACGCTACGCTAATCGTACCTACGGCCCTGGAGATTTTCAAATGTTATCAATCCCGTTGAATATTTCGAAATTAATGATTTCGGCTTTAACTGAAGAAATTGAACGTTTGAAACTTATCGGTGACAGTTGTGAGGATGATTGGCCCGGAGATTATGATCCAAATGATGTGCCACTATATGAATATTTTCGCAGGCTCCTGGAAGAAAATCCGAGTGGCAATACAATTTTGCATTGTGAGAAGTACTCAAAAGCGGCTTCATTTTCCATGGCCTTGCTTCCTCGGTTTGTCAGGGAAAATATGAATGTACTGTCTTCTGTTGACGTTGAATCAGCATGCAGGGTATATGCACAATTTATTGCGTATCGTTGTGTGGAACTGATAGAAAATAAGCATTTAAAAACGTTCCCAGATAAGTGGATCAAGTCTTTGATGTTTGAGTTGATTACGTTTCCGGGAACACAGCCCGCGTAAATTCAATTTGTGCAGCGCCATCGCACACATGAATTTCGTGCTTCTGTAAAATCCTGATGCGCCCCAATCCTCTTGCAAAGCTATTTTTGAAAAATCTGATGCCTGCCTAGCAAAGCCATGACTTCATCAAATTTTTCTCTGGCTGCGGCGCTCTGGGCTGCATCAGCCTTATCATATTGATGATAGAAAATCGGGTCACCGAGTTTTTTGCTGGCCCAGGCCATGGTCATGGCGTTTGCGCGTTTAAGTCTGATATAAACGCTGACAGAATCTATACAGGTCTCGTCATCACGATGCGCTCTATCGCCTTCATGCCATACTACCCAGGCATGCAAGTCTTTGAAATCTATCGTCAAGAGCCGATTTTTTTTCGGGAAAAAGCGATAGACTTCCTCAGCTATCAGTAGGTACTGCGCAAAATCCAGATGCAGGGTTTTTGTCCCCACATGCTGCTTTCTGGTCCGGTAATCCTGCACCGGAGTTTGCTTGCGCAGCGTTAGCCAGACACCCGTGACATAGGCCAGCAAGACGGCATATTGATTGATGACAGGGTTTGGTACATCCACGAAATTTCGGATGATTAGCAACAGGATGACAAAGGCCGGATAGAGGATCAGGCTCCATAGCAATGGTCCCCAAAAAAATAGCGAGACCAGCACAGACCAGAGTGATGCAGCATGGCTGACAATTTTAAGCATCACAAGATTGCTCGTTTTTCTGAGAGCATACAGCAACTCGGATTCTGGTATGCCATAGCCGCCACCACGCTCAAAATTGTCGACGACGGCAGAATTCGTGTTGCTCATTGATTTCCTTTATTGCCAGATGCAAGTAAGCATGATCTTAGCATTTTGTTTTTACAGCAGAGAGGTGGTGCGTTACAACGCACCCTACAGGCTAGATTTCATCTGTAGGAGCGGCTTTGGCCGCGAACAGGTCGTAGCACAAAATTCGCGGCAATTGCTGATCTATATTGATCACGGAGTAGAGTGCGTTATAACGCACCACTTCCCCAAAAAAATAAGGCCCTGGATTTTACCCCGGGGCCTTATTGCCGCTACTTTTACATCAAAATCAGATCAGTACATGCCTTAATCCGCAGCCACCAGACTCAAGCCACTGACTGTACTATACGCTTTGACAAGCACATAGTAAGTACCGGCTGCAGGTGAATTGACAGTGATGCTTTCATTGTTGCTGGCACCGTCAGATTTTTGCAGGTAAGACGTGGTCGTTGGAGCAGAGCCCAGTTTCACGTACAAATCAGCATCGCCTGAGCCACCGCTGGTTTTGAATGTGACCGATGGACGACCGGCAGGTACCACAAACGTGTAGACCGCAGAGCCGCCAGACGCCAGGCTGATGCCTGTGACTGGTACGCCATTGTTCAACACATTAGGTGGTGTGCCAGTTTGATAGCTGGCCACCAGGCTGACGCCGCTGGCAGCGGAATAGCCATTCAACAGGACATAATAGGTGCCTGCGCTTGGTGCTGCGACAGTGATGCTTTCAGTGGTGGTAGAACCATCTGATTTTTGCAGGTAGCTCGTGGTCGTTGGTGCTGCGCCCACTTGTACATACAGATCAGCGTCACCTGTACCGCCCGATGTTTTGAACGTCAGGTTGGTCGCACCGGCTGGTACGGCAAAGGTGTACACCAGGTTGGCACCAGTAGCCAGGTTGATACCGTTGACCGGTACGTCCTTGACCAGGGTGTTAGGTGGTGGTGGCGTAGAACCCATGGCAGCAGCAAAGTTAACCATGTTCAGGCTACCATAACCACTGGCATAGTCCCAGCCTGCCTTGGCGGTATAACCACCATTGCTGCCGGATGTGATGTCGTGGAACATGCCTGGTGTCGCTGCTGCTTTCTGATAAATTGCTGCAGCAGGGAAAGGCAGGCTGTTATTGTTCATCGACTGTACACGAGCCCAAAAGCCAGTGAAGATAGGTGCTGCCAGACTGGTACCACCGATTTGCTCGTTGGCACCATTGACAATCACCAGTGCACCACTGGCCGGGTCTGCATCAAACGAGATATCTGGCGTGCCGCGCTTGGTAGAAGAACCCAGGACACCGGAACTGATTTGCCAGCTAGGTGCTGCCGTCGTCAAAGATGGCCCGCCGCCAGCGCCACCGTTTGCGCTTTGCTGGCAACTTGCCGCCGTGGTACAAGCCCACACTGATTCAGACACCCAGGTGCTGCCCGAGGTATTGAGCAAAGTACCACCCACCGAGATCACATAGGGTGATACCGATGGATAGCTTTGCGAAGTACCAGGGCCACCGCACTCATACGCGCCAGAGTCACCGGACGAGACTGAGAAAGTCTGGCCCTGTGCTACCGCAGTCTGGAAAATCTGGTCATTACTGGCCATGACACCAGAACTTTGCGCATCGTTTTCGCACTCACCCAAAGACACGTTGATGACCTTGGCCACGTTGTCACTGACAGCGCGGTTATAGGCTGCCGTGATGTCGGCATCATTGAGCGTGTTTGCTGTGTACAGGACCATTTTCTTGATCGTGCCACCGGCAGTTGCCAATGCATCTTGCGTATCCATATTCCATTCACCGACACCGGCAGTGTCAGAACTGGCCGAACCTATCGTCACTGTTTGCACATTCACCGTAGGGTAACCAGCCTTGGCAGTGAAAGTGTTCAAGTCCTTGATGGTTTGCGTCATGCTGCCTTGCGTGATAATGCCGATGGTGGCATTGACGGCGCTAGGCAGGCTGCTGGCGTTATAGATACTGGAAAACTCGGTAGGGTTATGACCCGAGTTGGCCAGGGTATTGGCTTTAGGCCTCACCAGATGGGTGCGATAAGTATGCAAATTTTGCAGGCCATGCACAGCCAGCACCGTGTCAGACAGGGATTGTGGCACTTGTGCATCGCTGAGATTCACCTGCACTGTGCGTCCGTTGACCGAGTAGGTGTGCAAATCGGTATTGAACGCTGTTTTCACCGTTGCTGCTGCACCGTCTGCCGTTACCAGCATGCGGTTATCAGATACGGAGATATTCACGAAGCCGCTGCTGCGCAAATGATCGACCACCGCCTGCACCTGTCCCGTAGTCGGCGCATAGCGTGACATGAACTCGGTGCTGGAAATAGTACGGACATTTTTGCCATTCAGGATACCCGTGGTCAGGGTATCGAGCTCAGCCTTATTGCGCAGCTTGAGCGCGACCACCACCTGCGTAGGGGCACCCGCCTGCATCAGGGTCGGGGCTGCCTTGGCAGACACGGTGGCCGGTATGGCGGTTGCCTTGGTTGCTGTCGGCGCCCATTGTTCTGCTGCCTGGGCTGTATCGAACAGCATGGCCATGGCCATGGAGACACCGGTTAGTAGTTTGAGATTACAACTGATACGCATTACTTCTCTCCTTGTTGTTTTGATACGAAGTATGTGACCGGTGCTTGTTGGCGGCGCCGGTCCAGCTTTTAACATCCCTGCTCTTCCCAAAACAGGGACTGTGATCAGACAAAAACGGTGTATCCGCACCGTGTTAAGCCTACTCACCTGGAACATCCAGACTGGCTGCGCGAGACCAGTCTTTCTGTGCCGTATTGCCATGCAAGTAATTGATCAGATTCCTCACATTACAATTCTTTTAGACAATAGTAAGACCACTTGCATAGGCACACGCCATGCAAGGTTATTGGCACTGCTAAAATTTAAAACGGCAAGCTAAATGACTAATACCAGTTTGTCGTTTTGTAACGAAAGCCGATTATTAACATTCTTTAACAGTATGTCAAAAGCAATAAGAGTTTATGTATATACAAATATTTTTGCTTAAGCATCTTGATATTTTTGAAAACTTATTTTCATAGAGGAAAATATATACTCACATTACTGAAAATATATGAATCACACCCCCAAAACCGGTTGTGAATTTGCAACATTTGAGGGCAAAAAAGACGAAATAGAGCAAATTCTCTATGCCAATTTGCGCATTTATTTTCAGTTTTTCTGCTTAAAAAATAAGCATTTTCAATCATCGTGATACAGCTTTTTTGTAGAATTTGCTGCACCTGAATCATGTTGGTAAATGAAATATATAGTTTGGGATTTGGGGGATGAGTCTGGAGGGATTAGGTGACCGCCTGGTTGGGGAATGCTGTTGCAGATGAACAGGTATAGTATTGCCGGTGATGGATATAAACCTGGTGCGATTGCGCCGTGGCTGACATTTGTGCATGCAGATCCGTCCTGCAGGATATACGTTATAAGGCAGCATGCCACCGCATCAAACATTCTCAGCACAGATCCTCATTTGTAAAACGGTACGTCGCAACCCACCCTGCTGTTTAAGCCACAGAGTAGCCATCCTCATGCCATACTCTGTGCCTCTGTGGTGCGCTTTTGGTCTTGCAAAAAAAAGAGGCCCCATCCTAAAGGACAAGACCTCGTTCTCCTACCCCCGCATGGAGGCGGTGCGCTTGGCTACTTATTTCGATGCAGCACTGGCAGAAGCAGCAGATGCTGGTTTGCTTTCTTCTTTCTTGGCATGCTTCTCATGCTTTTCATGTTTCTCATGCTTGGCTGATTTCTCTGCCACTGGTGCTACAGGCTTAACTTCTGTTGCCGGTGCTGCGGCGACCGGCGTCGATGCTGTGGCCGAAGCAGAAGCTGCCACTGCTTTGGCTGCCGGTGCTGATTTGGCTACACTGGCGGCTGCTGCAGCACTTGCTGGCTTGGCCGCAGTATTTGCAGACGCGCTGGCGGGTGTTTGTGCAAATGCGCTACCCATAACGAGAGTGGAAGCGATGAGAGCGGTGATCAGTTTGTTCATGATATTTATCCTGGGCTGTGAGCGTTTTATTTTTTAAGCGGCAGCACCTGCTGCCGCTGGTCATTGTTTTGTAGACTGCGTTTATTTCGATGCGGCGCTGGCTGCGGCAGAGGCACCTGCTACTTTCGCTTCTTTTTTGCCATGCTTGACATGTTTTTCATGTTTGGCTGGCTTGGCTTCTGGCATGGCTGCCGGTTTGCTGTCTGCTGCGGGTGTCGCTGCAACTGCGCTGGCTGATGCAGGAGCGGCTACTGCCTTGGCTGCTGGAGCAGGCTTGGCAACACTGGCTGCTACTGCTGCTGAAGCAGGTTTGGCTGCGGTCGTTGCAGAAGCACTGGCGGGTGTCTGTGCAAATGCGCTACCCATAACAACTGTGGAAGCGATGATGGCGATGATCAGTTTGTTCATGATATTTCCCTCTTTATGTTTGGGTTGATTTGCTCGGTCTTGCGTTTCGTTTTCTGTTTCGTAGTGTTGCTACGTAAGCCAAAAACGCCGCCCGGCATGATTGCGTTGACGCAAAAAACCACAGAACATGGGGCTTAGTGTTGTTGTTCTAAACGGTGTGTGGCTTGTCAACCGTTTGCGGTGTTCATGCGTTACGCGCGTAGGAACATAAAAAAACGACGCCTTTGCATACAGGACGTCGTTTATTTTTTGTAGATGCCTGCGGTGCGCATGGCTCGCAGCACATTGTCATGCGCAGCACCTCTATGCCATGCGTACGATTACGCTGCGCTAATCGTACCTACGCGCTATGGCTCATTTGTAGGGTGCGTTACAACGCACCATTCCACCGCCCCATATTCTCTCTACATTGCGTAATCACACAATGGTGCGTTATAACGCACCCTACTATCGGCCCAAGATGGATGCTTATATCGCACATGCGTCTCTATGCCTCTGCAGTGAGATTCCTGGAATGCTGCGCATGGCTCGCAGCATATTGATATGCGCACTACACGCACTAACAAGTCCAATAAATCTTGTTACGCAAATCGATCACATCCGGCCCTGCACTACAGCCACCGACATCTTTGGCATAACGATCCGCCTTGTCAGTCCCTATGATCCATTGTCTGGACGCGGCATGCCACATCAGCGTGCCCTCGGCGATAACACCTTTGGGGAAGACGTCCGAAACGCTGCGGTTGATCAGCACGATATGCTGGCCGCGAATCTTGGCAGTCAGCACCAGGCTGGGCATATTGGCTTGCTCTGCAAATTTGTGCCTGAAGGTATATAGCCCAGAGCGGATAGGCAATGGCGGCGCGGCTGTCGCTGTACTTGCAGCAAAGGTCAAAGCGAGCACCACCATCATGGATGCTATTCCATAGCCGGTCTTATGTTGCCTGCTTGTTGACATGGTTTTTTCTTTCAAAAGCTGCGTCAAATATGCTTGATGTGTCTGGATAGTATAGGCTAAAAATTGCCATAACCAGCCTCACACAAGCCCCGCTTTGCCAGGTATCGCATTTTTTACGTACCATGGACATATGAAAACCCCATTGAGATATCTGTTCCTCAGCCTGACACTGGCCTGCCTGGCCGCATGCAGCAGCCTGCCTCCCACGCCGGTCGTACTTTTCAGGGCTGCTATCTATGACATCCGCGACGGGTCACCTTATCCAAGGTCAACCAAGCCCAACGTCATAGACATGACCAGCTTTTTCTGGGTTGACTTCATGCTGCAAGAGCACCTGATTGGGCATGTCAAAAATACCCGTGGCCCAGCCTTGCTGACAGCCTGGCATATGCCAATGGAGAGTTACTGGCCCAAGTATGATTTTTTTGTGCTGGCGCGCCAGGATCAGGAAGGGAAATTGCAGACCGTGTGGTGGTCTTATGCCAGCAATGATTTTTGCCTGGATCAAAAAAAGGCGCAAAAGTTAAACATACAAAGCGATATGCAAACCCTGTACCGCGATGGGAAATTGCGCTGCTCTATTCTGGATACCCTGGGTTATGATGCGCAGGCATTGAAGAAGCTGGATTAAGCCACGGAAGACCGAAACTCGCACGCCTGAGCCCGGGCCTTGTTCTCCCTTGACGGTAAGCGCAATCCATGCCAATCAAGAGCATAAATGGTGCGCATGGCACGCTGCATATTTTAATGCGCGCCACCTCAATGCGTGCATCACATGCGTACGATTACGCTGCGCTAATCGTACCTACGCGTTCATTTGACGCCGAACATTTCTGCCTTGAAAAGGGGAATAAAGCGAGTTTTGGTAACGACGCGGAGTGCGTGTATGGCGATCCCGCAAGGTAGGGAAACAAAAACCACCATGGGTCCAGGGAAGTCATTGACGGAATGTACCTGGCCCATGAAGAGCCAGGGATAAAAGACCATAAATACAGCAAAAAAGAAACCCGTCCCAACACCTGCCCATATGATCTTCGGCAGTTTATACAAGCGTTGCTTGTGCACTGTCAGCAATGCGGTAATCAAGACCCACCACAAGGAAACCAGCCCAACAGTACCTAAAAAAGTGAAGGTATATACATATCCCTCATCGCCGTGGACGGTGGTGAGCATAATAGAAATCAATTTGATAAAACCCAGGCTTAACAGGCCGACCAGCAAGCTTTCAACATAAAGAACTACAAGCATAGATTTTAAAACCTTTCTCTGCGAATAAACTTGGGCTTTACTCCTGGCTGCACGGCAACACTACTGTCTGTCTGGCTATTGGGGTAGTGATAAATAGTTGCTTCTTTTTCTCCTATATTACCACCGTCCTGTTCAATTTTATTTGCCAGCCCTTGCATGAATCTTGCAGGTGCTCACGAGCGAAGTCACATGCGTCAGTCATGGGCATGCTACCTCTTGCCATCAGCTTGACACCGTCGCTTACCGGGGAATACCGGCTGCCCATGTCATCGAAAGACGATGGGATATCGGCTGCTTGTCTTGTAGCGCATGGCGATGCACTCTGTGCTACGGCATTGTAGGAGCGGCTTTAGCCGCGAAGCTTGTGACCTTTGCGACCATTCGCGGCTAAAGCCGCTCCTACAAAAAATTATTTTCTGCATCACCAGCTTGATGCAGCAGATGGATGCGGCAATTGCAGCGACGTTTGTTGACCTGTAGGGTGCGCCGTGCGCACCGGGTGTTGATGCCGGGGTCTTGAAAATAGTGTGCATAAAACGGTGCGCACCGCGCACCCTGCAAGGTGTGCATGAGTAAGGTGCGGGAGGTAAGAAATGGTGCGTTACAACGCACCCTACACGACTGGTAAAGCACTATATGTGCTCTGCCCTACGGCAATTGCTTCTTGCAGGAGCTGCTTTAACCGCGAAAAATCGGCCCTGGCAAGCATTCGCGGCTAAAGCCGCTCCTACAAAAAATCATCTTTTGTATTGCGAGCTCGATGCGGCAATTGCAGCGATGTTTGTTGACCTGTAGTCCGCCGTGCGCACCGGGTGTTGATGCCGGGGTCTTGAAAATAGTGTACATAAAACAGTGCGCGTGGCGCACCCTACAAGATGTGGATGAGTAAGGTGCGGGAGGTAAGAAATGGTGCGTTACAACGCATCCTACGCGACTAATTGTATCTACGCAGGCTACTCTCAATTCCTGCTCCCTTGAACCAGATCCGGTATAACGCCAATCTCTTTTGCTTATACGTCCCACGCGGCTTCTTTAACTTTGAAATCAGGAAAGATTTCAAATGCAGGGGACCAGTCATCTTCAGGATAGGCATTAAGACAGACATAAAAGCTGCCATCTTCGTACAAATACAAAACAGAAATTCGTGCGTTGACTAGCCGATAATCAGGGTGCTTTATCATCCATTCATTGGTTGGTGCCTCAGGCAAGTTGGAAGAAGCAATGATGTCAGGGAGGTGCGCAAGCAATTTGATCATGCTGTCGATTTGCACAGCTGTCGGCGCTTTACCAGGGGCGCCTATATCAATCGGATAGTTGTGATTGCCAACAGGCGTCTCGGCATACCAAGAATTGGATTTGATATTTTGTACGTATTGACCAACAAGCGGGTGATCTATCAAGCCTGCTCTAGTGTCTTGTGATTCTGCACTATCTTCGCTCATTTATTTCTCCTTGCCAGTGAAATGTGGGGCTTTCTGCATTGCTATTGTATATATGCGCCAACTTCTTATCACTTTCGAAATTGACATCGGTTAAACGATGTTCAGGATGTTTTTCTACTCTTTCAAGTCTTTCAATATCTCTGATATCATCTTCCTCACTTCGTCATCTTTGTCATGGATAAACGGCTGCAATAAGCTTGACTTGTCTGGTCGATGTGAGTATGCAATGATTGGTATTGCATGTACCAGACATATTGCTGGAAGCTGGTTTAAAACTTCAGCAGTTTCATCTGCAATCAAGTGGGTTAAATCCCCATTGTCGAATACTGTCGCAAGCAGATTGAATATGCTCTCATTGACAGCTGGATCAGCTTCATGTTTGAGTTGATTAATTAATTGCTTCACGATAAATTCCAGATCTGTCGAATTCACCTCCCCGTAGACAATATGGTCGTTTAACTCATCAATGAGCAAATCGCGCTCTTTACACTCAGGGTTACTGATTCTGTTCATCAAGTCATTCATTTTCCACCTTTCTTTGATTTCATTAAGTTTATCAGCCATTCAGAAGGAGGCTGAACGGGGATATGTGTGTTATTTGCCGCTGTCGGATCATAAAATGGACTAGCTTCTTTATGAACATTTGAGTGCCTGAATTCATTAGTAATAGGATCATAATACTTGCCTTGAGATTGCCAACGCCCAGTCCATCCTTCTGATGCATTTGCGCCTGTTCCGGCATTGGGATCGGGATCATGCATTCGAAACCTGTTAATTTTTCCGTTCTCATCAACCCACTTGTATTCAAGACCAACCTGACTCCCTCCTGGAGCTGGTGTTAGTTTTCTCATGCTTGCATTTCGAGGGAGATTTTTGATGAGGCTCTCGATAGATTCTCCAGTCATTCCGCTCAGATCCCCGATGCTTGTTCCTGTACTTTTCGTCGTGTTCAATTCATCAAGTTTATTTAGCCCATTGAATGAGAAATTTTTCCGAACTGGCACAGGAACAGAGCTGAAAACAGGTGCAGTATTACCCATCCCCCAACCACCCGGCATGCCGATCATCACGCTGCTTTGTATATCTTCGTTCGTGATACGATTTAAACCAGCGTATTCAGCGATCAGTGCTTGATTATCCAATCTGCTCGCATTCCAGCGCTGCACTACTTTATCGTAAATTTCAGGTTTAGGATTTGACTGGTAATAAACCCCGCCGTTTCCGCCAACAATGACCGCTTCACCTCTCTGCCGAGCGATTCGGGCTTCTTCATTCGTATAGGATACACCTCGTGCACCTCTGATGCCGTACAATTTCGCCATTGCATCAACGACTTCGGCACGCGATAAGTCCGGTCCTATCTGGCTCGTCGCCCACTCCCAAGACTTTGGAAATTTCTGCATAAGAATTTCCTGAGTCCGGTCACGTCCTGTTGGCAGCGATGCCGCCAAATCAGGGGGAAAATGAGTTTTACTATACATCTCATTTGCAGTTGGACGTTCTTCAGGTTTTGGTGACATGACATCAGTTGCCTGAGAATTCTTACGTCTCCAGTCAAATAGCGCATCACTGAACGAAACAGGGTTTTTGTACGCATTATCAGATGGAAAGTGTGTCGGCTTACTTCTTATCGTGGTCACGTCTCTATTCAAATATTTTTTCTCAGCGTCAGGCACCTGAATGCTTGCTGGATAGGCAGCATTACTAAGGAAGAAGGGGAACTGTTCGTCAGCATATCGCTCGGTGTTTGCTAAACGTATCGCGCATGCCAAATCTCCTTCATAGTAGCTTGGTCCTTTATTCGCGATCTCTAAGGTATATGTTGAATCACCTTCTTGCTGCTCATCTGGGTTAATGATGTCGTAACGATCTCCCTTTGGAGTCGAAAAATCAAATTTGCTGAGTAGACCTTTATTTTGTTTTGTAAAATCTTGTGCAGCAGAAGATTCATTGCTTACTTCATCGTTACCCTTACACGGAACGCAACAACAAACCCCTTACCGGTGTGCTGGCTTGCAGGTATTCACGACCGAAGCCACCTGCGTCAGTAGTGGGCATGCTGCTGTCTCTTGCCATCAACCTGACACCAGCGTTTGCCGGGGAGAATCGGCTGCCCATGTCAGCAAAGGGCGGCAGCCTGTAGCTGCCTTCATCATTGTCGGCTCTGCTCATGGCGGTGCCGGATGGCAAAAGACGGATGCTGGGGTCTAGATCTGACAATTGCAAATTGTCTATCAGGTCTTTACCGTAAGCTGGGGTATTAACACTATTGTAGCCGTCGAACTCATCAAAGTCGGGGATGCGGTAGTACAGGCCGTCGCGGCCTCGTATGCTGCTACTGTTTGGCATAGTTGTTCCTTATGTGTTTTTGTGTAGGGTGTGGGAGTTAAGAAATGGTGCGTTACAACGCCCCCTACACGGCTGGTAAAGCACCCTATGTGCTCTGCTCTACGGCATTGCAGGAGCGGCTTTAGCCGCGACAAATCGGCCCTTGCCAGCAATCGCGGCGAAAGCCGCTCCTACAAAAAATTATTTTCTGCATCACCAGCTTGATACAGCAGCTGGATGCGGCAATTGCAGCGATGTTTGTTGATCTGTGGGGTGCGCCGTGCGCACCGGGTGTTGATGCCGGGGTCTTGAAAATAGTGTGCAGAAAACGGTGCGCGCGGCGTGCCCTGCGAGATGTGCATGAGTAAGGTGCGGGAGCTAAGGCATGGTGCGTTACAACGCACCCTACACGAGTGGTTGCTGACGAGCTGGTAAAGCACCACATGTGCTCTGCTTCACGGCAATTGTTTCTTGTAAGAGTGGCTTTAGCCGTGAAAAATCTGCCTTTGCGACCATTCACGGCTAAAGCCGCTCCTACAAAAAATCTTTTTTTGTATCACGATCTTGATGCGGCAATTGCAGCGATGCTTGTTGAACTGTAGGGTGCGCCGTGCGCACCGGATGTTGATGCCGTGGTCTTGAAAATAGTGTGTAGAAAACGGTGCGCGCGGTGCACCCTACGAAATGTGCATGAGTAAAGTGTGGGAGTTAAGGTCTGGTGCGTTACAACGCACCCTCCGCGACAGGCGATGTGCAAGGCGCATGCCTCTGCAACCCAGTCATTATGCTTAGCACGGTACATGTACTGACCAACAAGCGGGTGATTGATACATTCCAGTTCACTGGCGTGTGGGACTTGATTTTTTTCGTTCATTTTTTTCTCCACAATATTTTCCCTGGTCAGACTATCCACTCAGCTTCAATCACGATGAAGTCTGGCGATGTCTCGAAGCTTGGGGACCAGTCATCTTCAGGATAAGCGTCAAGATAAATAAGGAAATTGCCGTCTTTACGGATCGACAAATACTCAACTTTTGCATTAAGCAAGCGATATTCGGGATGCTTTTTCCGCCATTCATCCGTGGGTGCATCAGGCAAATTGGATGAGCTAATGATTCCAGGCAACCGTGCAATCAGCTCTGCAAATATGTCCATTTGCGCCTGGATGGGTTCGGGTCCCTTTGCATTTAACGAGACGGAGTAGTCAATCCCATGTACAGGTGCTTCTGCAATCCAACTGTTCTGCTCAACGCGATATCTGTATTGACCAACAAGAGGATGATTGATCCATTCCATTTCTTTGGCTTGTGGCACTTGATTTTGTTCGTTCATTTATTTCTCCAGAATAATCTATCATTGCACAATCTATTTACTTCTTCAGGCAAGGTTCTCTGATACAAATATTCTACTTGATATATTGTTTCAAAGCGTAGACGCACACAACGTCCTGTGTACGTCAACACTGATGAAAAAATTAAAGAATAGTTGCGATTTGACGATGCAAGGTATTCCTATTTTTGCGGAGGAAGCACTCCCACATCTACATCCCTGTAACCAGCCCCGAAATAGCGATTTACCGAACCGCAATGTCGGCAAGCTGCC
Source organism: Undibacterium sp. JH2W (assembly GCF_049340425.1). Lineage (NCBI taxonomy): Bacteria > Pseudomonadati > Pseudomonadota > Betaproteobacteria > Burkholderiales > Oxalobacteraceae > Undibacterium > Undibacterium sp. JH2W. The sequence goes on from NZ_JBMPOT010000029.1 coordinate 24,534, forward strand.
CTGATATATGATTTTTCTACACGATGCGTTGTGGGCTGCTCGGTTTGATGAAAGCCTGTATTAGGATACTGACATTTCCTGTATCACACGCCCCATTCCGCCAATGTGACTTTGAAATCAGGAGAGACATCAAATCCAGGACCCCAGTCATCTTCTGGGTAGGCAATGAGCCTCGCAAAAAAACTGCCATCTTCGTACAAAATCAAGGAAAGTATTTGCGCGTTAAGTAACCGGTAATCAGGGTGCTTGTTGTGCCACTCTTGAGTTGGCGCATCTGGCAAATTGGATGAAGTAATGATTTCAGGAAGCCTTTCTACCAACTCTGCAAACCTGTCCATTTGCGCTTTGGTGGGTTCGTTCCCGTGAGCAGTGATCCAGATTGGATAGTCAATACCATGCACGGTGGTGTGAGCTTTCCAATCACCCAAAGACCTTCGCCTGAAGTGTCCGACCAGGGGATGGGGAATCCATTCAGATACCCAGGATGGGTGGATGAAATTTGTTTGACTTGACATGTGATTTTTCCTGGAAATTAACAAGTGAATAGTTTTTTATATTGACTTGTTGCGTCAAATTGGCATCAATCCGTCTAATTTTCTCGATTTAATACAGGCATAAATGCAATTTCCTGCTTTCAAGATACAAGAACTTACGGCTACATTTTTAATATAGCTCAAAATTGAAATTAAAATCTTCATCATGACAATTGACGCAAGCGATATTTTATCTTTTCGGGGGCACAACTCCCAATTGATCGTCCCGATATCCAACCCCGAAATAGCGATTGACCGAACCACAATTTCGGCAGGCTGCTCTGATATTGCCGTTCGGGTCACGTATCTGTGCTACCCCATGCAGGCGATGTGTAGGGCGCGTGCATTTTCGCAAATCTATAAAACCAGCTTGCGTTCTTCAACCAGGTAGAGCAATTCATCAAGGGCATTGATGAAGGCTTCTTGCGGGTCCAGCTTGGGGTATTTCCAGAAGTTCATGAGGCCCAGGTGTTTGCAGATGGCCCAGTAGGTCCAGGGTTGTTCGAGGCGCAGGTCGTTGATGAGGGCGTCGACTTCCCTGACTTTTTTATTCCTTTCTATATCCCAGACGGCGTGGCAATCGTCCGCTGCGACGGAATAATTGCTGAGGGCGTTCTTGCCTATGATGCTGCCACCGATGCCGGTGTCGCGGCGATTTCTGCGTGGTTGCTATTCATCCACATGGCCCATTGACCGAGACCATAGGTAACGGGGTTTATTGTTCTTTTTTGTGAATCGTCGTCGCGGATCAGTCTTTGGATGTCCAAAATTGTAAAGTGTAATCTCCCGAGCTTCCCTCAACTGCTTCCAGGCACAGCCAATAATCCGGGTTACTGTCGCATTTCGTATGACGGTTATCTGAATGTGTGCTAGGCAACAGCCAGGCTAGTATTTCATCAGAAATGTTCTGCGGTATCACGCTTTCAGTGAAGTCGCCGCTCTTCTGTTCTTCCTTGCGTTTGAGATAGGCTGTCAGCTCTTCTTTGGAATAGCTTTGTTTGATATCGACATTCATCGATTTCAATTTTCTGCTATCCGGATAAGTAGTGAGTGAGATATTTTTCGCTTTTACCCGAAAAACGGTTTTGTCAGGAAGATGGACCGTCAAGTAGTAAACAATACCATGGCAATGATAGTCGTTATCCAGCCCGTGCAGTTTAACGCAATGTGTTTTTTCTTGCGACATGATGGTATCTATCGTCGTGCTCTCGTCCAGCGTCACATTGATGTGTGCGGGCCAAATTCGTTTGATCAGGAAAATACTTGTAGGCACAAAGACGCAGAACGATAAAAACCCAACAATGAACGCCTTACGAAGATTGGTTCTGCGCCTTTTGTAGGCATAGAAAAAACCCAACCCTGATGCAAGGTAAGCCACCGCCCAGAGAAATAGAAAAAAGAATCCCACATAAACGAGTTCAAGACCCATACCCCCCATCATATATCCGCCCTTTCCGCATCAGTGATGCTGTCAAGTTGAGGAGCTGCCTTTTTTTGAGTTTTCATCAATACTCCTTTCAGACTGAAATTGTTTTTATTGTTGTAGTCAGTGTAGCGTAAATTCATGCATCATGCTTTTTTAGCATAGCAGCGATGATAGCCATGCGCACGATCACGCTACACTGTCTACCTAGGTCCCGGACAGGTTCTTTGCTTGCATTATTTTGATCTTTTCATCTTTTCATATACGGCACTAGCTCAGGCGGGATTTGATACAGATTCCTGGGATCCGCCATTTGATGAATCTGTTGGCGCGTGATGTCACGTGTGGCCGGATTATTGTACCTGGCAGTAAACTGATCCAATCCCTTGCTGGCATAGGCCCAGCGATCATCAAAATTAGAAAGGTCTATGCTTTTGTCGGTTGGTGAAATTTCAAAATAGCCTGGCTGATCCCTCTTGCCAACATGCACATCCAATGGCAGTATTCGTGAACCGCTAGCACCGTTGAGCCATGCGCCTCCACTCGTTATTGGTTCGTCATACATTTTTTGAAGAACATTTCTTTGTTCGTGACGAAGCATTTGTTTGGCTGAAATAGCGCGCAGTATTTCTGCCCGCTCAGGATCTTTGCTTTCCTGACTGGCTTGAAGAGTTTTAAATGCCGTCTGCAAATCTTTGTGCATGCCAATATTTTCTGCAATGGAGAGTAATTTCGCAGCACCATGCTGCTGATAAAAGCGCAAATATGGCGTAAGGTCTTCAAATACAGCCTGATTTCCGTTGGCAAGACTATTAAAAGCCATGCCAGGCATGGAAGAGCTATCCAATCCTCTATCAGGTGTGGCCGATAAAAAATATTTACCTTCTACTGGCTCACCTCTATTTCTCAAAGACCACTTGGCAAGCCAGGCAAGCGCGGCACGAACTTCGTTCGATGCAAATGGCGCGAGACCAGTCCAACCCAATTCTGGATTTTTTTTATTGATATCTGCATAGGTGGTAATGTAAATGGAATTTTGGTCAAATCCCTTACTAAAGATATCGTCACCGTGTTTTTCTTTCAATCTCCGACCGATGTCCTTGATGCCTTCTTTAATGCCATTAAATGAGGAGACAAGCTCGCTTTTACTGGGTTGTGCTACACCATTTCCAAAGCTGGCCTGTGCGTTTGATTGTTCAGCCCGCTGCCTTTGTGCCAGTTCAATAGCCTGCTGTCTTGCAGACGTATCATCAGCAATGAATTGACCGCCAGCACGCAGGCGCGCATTGGTGATGTTATCCGGGACAGTCAGGACACGCCCGACTTTCAGGCTGCGTGCTCCCTCAACGGAAGTTGGCAAGCCATTTTCAGCAAGAATAGATAGCCCTGCCCGCGGATCATGAAAATATCGCTCACCTAGCATTGAGGGATTTTCACCGCGCAAGACAGTGTGGGTGCGGGGTGCTACTCTGATATCTGAAAAATTTCCCAGCAAGTCGTCTATTCTTGTCGGGAAACTGACACCGTTTTCTAGTTCTTCAGGCCTCATAGCAGGTATGCCATACGATCTGTTGACGACTCTTTGCAAGGGCAGCTTGTCTGCATCATCAGCACGATATGCCTCTGGCAGCTTAAATCGCAAGGATGGCTCAGGTAGTAAATTGGTTTTGTCGTCATAAACCGTTTGCGCCATGCCAGCCGGAATAGATGCTGCATCACTTTCTTGTAAGTCGTCAGGATTCATGCTATCAGAGCGGCTTCGCTGTGGAATCGACAGATCAAATCGACTGAGCAAGCCTGTGTTTTGCCTGGATGAGTTTTGCGCAGCAGGTGATACATCGTTTGCCTTATCGCTATCGAGCATGGAATTTGACGGACTGCTCCTCATGGGCATACCGCCATCTCTTGCCATCAACCAGGCAGCAGAGCTGACTGGCGAAAATCGGCTAGCCATGTCATCTGAAAACGGCAGACCATAGCGCTCTTCCGCACTGCTACCCATGCTGAGGATGCCGGGCTTCAAGCGAGGGATATCAGGGCCAAGATCAGATAGCTGCAAATCGTCTATCAGGTTCTGGTGATGAGCTTGCGGGTCGACATCGTCATACCCGTCAAACTCATCAAAATCGGGGATGCGGTAGTACAGGCCGTCGCGGCCAAGGATGCTGCTGCTTTTTGGCATGGTTGTTCCTTAAGTGGTGTTGTATGGAGATACTGCTTTGTTGCCCTGGTGTTGCTGTGCAGGGGAAAGATCATGCCGCTCACGGCAATTGCTTCCTGTAGGAGCGGCTTCAGCCGCGAATGATCGGCTCTTGCAGGCATTCGCGGCTAAAGCCGCTCCTACAGGAAATTCTTCAGTAAGGTAGGGTGCGTTTCAACGCACCGCATGTATGCGCAACGCAAGGCAATGGGCACAGGCCACGACATGCAAGATTCACCTACGGCGCATTGCAATGCGCCCTACCTGACTGGCAATTGCTTTTTGCAGGAGGGGCTTTAGCCGCAAAAAAATCTTGCAGGCATTCGCGGCCAAAGCCGCTCCTACAGGGAATTCTTCAGTATCAGGTGTTTAAAAACTTATAAAACCAGCTTGCGTTCTTCAACCAGGTATTGCAATTCATCGAGCGCGTTGACAAAGGCTTCTTGCGGATCGAGCTTGGGATATTTCCAGAAGTTCATGAGGCCCAGGTGTTTGCAGATGGCCCAGTAAGTCCAGGGTTGCTCCAGGCGCAGGTCGTTGATGAGGGCATCGATTTCCCTGACTTTTTTATCTCTTTCCATATCCCAGATGGCATGGCAATCGTCGGCGGCAACGGAATAATTGCTGAGGGCATTCTTGCCTATGATGCCGCCACCGATGCCAGTGTCGCGAGCGATTTCTGCGTGGTTGTTGTTCATCCACATGGCCCATTGGTCCAGCCAATAGGTCAGCAGGTCTTTTTGTTCCTTTTGCGGATCATTGTTTTTGGTGACTGTGTGTGCAAAATTCTGACGTGCGTTCATGCTTGCTCCTTGTTGTGCATGGGCTGTAGAGGTGTTGCTTGTGTATTTTTTAAACTTTAAGACCTCTCAACGCAGAGACAAAGATGGGTCACAGAGGGGCACGGAGAAAAACCTAAACCACATTCTAGTTGGGCGCGTAGGTTGGGCCGGGCTTGTAGGTTGGGCTACGCTTTACTAGCCCAACACTCGGCTTAAAAACAACGTAATCGTCTATCAAAGGCTGAGTGTTGGGCTGATACACCGTAGCCCAACCTACATCCTTGCCAACACTTCCGTTTATCTGTCTTTCTCGCTTTTCTCTGTGCCCCTCTGTGTCTCTGTGGTGCAGCAGGGGTTTCATGTGGCATGCCACATGCCTGCGGAACGGGCAGCACTTGCAAGTGCTGCTTCCTTCCTCTGTGTTGAGAGGTTTTTTTCAATAACTAAACCACCCGCCGATAAGACTCCCAATCAAACACCACGGCTTTGCCGCCGCCTTCGCGTAGCCTGTCCATGGCGCGGATGCCTATGTAGCGTTCGAGTTCTGCCAGCCCCAGATTGCTGATGAGGATGCTGGGTTTCATGACTTCGTAGCGGCCATTGATGATGTCGAAGAGCAGCATTTTTTCTGTCTCGCTGCCGAACTGGACACCGACTTCATCGAGTATCAATAAATCTGGTTCTACAAATTCCTGTATCAATTCCGCCTCGGTATGAGGGCTGTCGCGGCGGTAGCTTTCTTTGATGCGACGTACTGCTTTTAAAACGGAACTCATCACGGCTTGTTTGCCTGTCTCCATGATGTGTCTGGCGATGCCCACGGCCAGATGGGTTTTGCCTGTGCCTACGCTGCCGCAAAAGATCAGGCTGCGGCCCGTTTTCAAGACTGCATCGAACTCTTGCGCATAGGCCTGGCAGGTGCGCAATGCCTGCCCTGCAGCGGCGCAGGTCGGGCGATAATTTTGCAGGCTGCGTTCGGCAAAGCGTGCCGGTATGGCGGCACGGCCCAGGCGTTTTTGCCACAGCGCGGCTTGTTGCGCCTGCCGCTGTTGCTGGATGCTGGCCTGGCGTTGCTGGGCGTCGCTGGCTTGCAAACATTTTTCGCAGGCAGACCAGATGCCGGGCTTGTGCGAGTAGGCGGTGTAGCCGCCATGCTGCTGGCAATGCTTGGTTTCGCTGCTAAGCTGCATACCGCCGACGCGGACAAAACTGCTGCTGTCAGAATGAACCATCCTGGGCTATTCCCTGTGTGTAGTTGGTGTTGACAAACCCTGTGTGCGTGCTGCTGGCGGGTGGCGCATGATGCTCAGGCACGCTCCAGTCGGCCTGGTAGTGCTCGTAAGGGCCAAAGAAGGTGGCGGCATGCTTGACGAATTTGGGTGCCTGCCCGCTGGCGATGATGTAGGCGGCATAACGCCGGACGCCATCGACCATGAGGGCAGCATCGACACCATCCCGCCGTCGCGCCAGCCAGGCTTGCCAGGCTTCTTTTTTGCTGGCACCGGGTCGGCGTGGATAGGCTTTCCAGGCAGTTTCGAATTCCTCTTTTTTTTCTTCGGCACTGCTTAATTTTCTTGATTTGCAGGTTTTTGTTTTTTTTAAATCGCTCTCGCTGCAAGGCGCAGCTTTTGCAGGGGATATATGTTTTAAGGATTCAGGATTAAGGATTCAGCAGGAGTCGTATCAGAGCACTCTGGTGCAACTCCGGTGCTTGGTTTTTTTCTGGTGTTACGACGAGGAGGAGGTACCGGAATTTCGCTGTCACTTTCATTGATGTGGGGGTTCTGGTGCTTTTCAAATTTGCATATCTGGATGTATTTGACGCGGTCCACTGTATACAACTGGATAAAGCGATGCTTGTGCAATGCAAGCAGCAGGCTGGCGACATCAACGTCGTCATGAGGGAAGATATCTCCCTTGATACTTTTAGGGCGGTTTTCAAGTCGCCCGGAACGATCGGCGAGCATCCACAGGCCGATGAATAACAGACGGCCAAATGGCGGTATCTCGCTCAATTCATCGTTTCTGAAAAAACCGTGTTTTATATTTCTTGCGCGGGCCATATAAACATTTCCTTGTCTGACTATTTTTTGAAGCGTTCATTGCGACGTCACCGAGACATCAAGCGTTTAAAAGCTGCATAAAATTTGCAGATTTTTCTCTTTGTTTTCTCTGTGGTGTAGCAGGGAATTCGTGCAGTACACCGCATGCCTGCGTAACGAAGACTGCTTGCCAGCAGTCTTTCCTTCCTCTGTGCCTCTGTGTTGAGAGGTCTTTTAAAACTTATCCACCCCGGCACAATTTGCAATAGGTATACACAGGCTGATTCTGCGCATTGCAAAACTGCCGTATCGAACGCATCTGCCCTCGCCCGTGACGGCAACGCGGGCCTTTGCACAGGCGACGTGGTGTGATGGTATGGGTGGGAGATATCACCCGGTTGTCCAGATGCTGCCAGTCGGTGGTTGCGGGTGACTGGCTCAGCATAGGCAGTTCCTTGTTTGTATCAATGCTTGATGTGATCCGCCTGCCAGCCCTGACAGGCGTGCGCAAGCGGACACCTGACGCAGGATGTCTTTTTGTATAGTCATGTTGTTGTCGTGTGGCTGCCTGGGCAGCTGGGTTTGTGTTTTTAAACCGGGAAGACCTATCGACACAGAGGGGCAGAGGTAGTGTTGTAGGTTGGGCTACGGGGTATCAGCCCAACACTCAGCCTTTGATAAACGTATACGTCGCTTTAACGCCGAGTGTTGGGCTGGTAAAGCGTAGCCCAACCTACAAATACGCCCCAACGGATACGGTCCACCTCCGTCATGGTTTTTCTCTGTGTTCCACTGTACCTCTGTGTTAAGAGGTCTTCATCGCAAATTTATATGCCCCATGTATAAGGAGCTACGGTCGCCAGAAAGACGACAAAATCATCAGCCGGGTAACAAAAACACAGGCGGCTGACGGTGGCCAGGGAATCCTGGCGGGGTAAGTAGATGTTAAACAGCATTCGCGCGGTAATGAATCAAGGCAGGCGAAGGGCTAGTATGTTTAAGTTGATCGGGATTATTGAATTTATAGAGTGGATGGCGCTATGTAAACTGCGCGCGCTCCTCCCCACAAGTTCAATTATATACATATTCGTATTGCAAACCAAGTTATTTTCGTATTGTTCTTGGCATTTTTTATGCGATAACGCATAATGCAGCCATGGACGCGAAAACTAATATCAAATACCTCATGGATAAGTCGGGCATGAACCCGACTTCGTTGGCAACTGCCCTGGAAAAAATGTTCCCTGATGAAGTCAGGGTGCCACAGGCGACGATCTTTCGTATTGTCGAGGGCATCACCAAGGACCCGCGCACCTCGTCGCTGGCGCCGATTGCCAAGTTCTTTAATGTCAGCCTGTCTGACTTGCGCAGCAAGGATTTGCGTGGCTATGAAACCAGCCAGCCCATTGCTGCCAATGATGAGCATATCGGCATAGCTGCTATTAATTACTATGCAGCCAAAGGCTCATGTGGTGGTGGCGCGCATAATGAAGATGCCGAACCCAAGGGCCAACTAATTAAAGAAGTCGGCTTTTTCAAGAAATATGGCGTCAAGGCAGAAAATCTGGCCGCCATCTATGCCGACGGCAGCTCGATGGCAGACTTTATCGTCGATGGCGACATGGTCATCATCGACCAGACCAAGACCGAGCCACAAAGCGGCAAGATCTTTGCCATCCAGCATCCTGACGGCTTGCGCATCAAGCAACTGCGTCGCGAAATCGACGGCACCTGGGTGCTGGAAAGCCGCAACCCTGACAAGCGCACTTATCCCGATGAGCGCATCACGCCCGAGAATGTGGGCTTGCTGAAGATCATAGGGCGCTTTGTTTACAGGCAGGGTGGTTGATCAGTGTAGCGCTTGAAGTGCGCAGATATATAGAGTGAGCGCCCTTTTTTCGCCATGTTAATTTGCTATGATAGATGCTTTAAAGCCAGGGCGATTGCCCTGAGCTACATCATGACTGGATGATCAAGCCTCATGCAAACCAAACTGTCAATGCCCCTCCACACCCCGCGCCTGATCGTGCGCACCATACAAGAAGACGATCTGCCTGATCTCTATCAGGTATTTTCTGACGCTGCCGTCACCCGCTTTTTACCCTATATCACCTGGGAAGATACGCTCGCTGCCCATAGCTGGTATGCGCGCGTCAAGGACATGGCGGCGCAGGCCGCGGGCATGCAATGCGTGATCGTCGACAAGGCCAGCAACAAGGTCATCGGCGCTTGCCTGCTGTTTCGCTTTGATCCCGAATGTGAGCGCTGTGAGCTGGGCTATGCCCTGGCGCAATCACACTGGGGTGGCGGCTACATGGCAGAAGCCGTGCGCGCCTTGCTGAACCATGCTTTTGCTGAAATGGGCATCAACCGCATAGAAGCAGAAGTCGACCCACGCAACCCCGCATCAGCCCAGCTCTTGCGCAAACTGGGCTTTATGCAAGAAGGCTTGCTGCGCCAGCGCTGGAAGATGAAGGGCGAAATCAAGGATACCTGGATGTTTGGCCTGCTGCGCGATGAGTGGCAGGCGGCGAACACGCCAGCCTGAAGCAGGCATAGCCCCCACCAAACAGCGCCCAAGGACCACCCCACTACTAAAGCAAACCCACCAAGGAAGACGCCATGACCACCTTTACCACCTCCCGTGATATCCCCGCCAGCCCGGCACAAGTCTTCGCTGCCATCAGCGACCCGCAACGCCTGGCGCGCTGGTGGGGCCCTGCCGGTTTTAGCAATACCGTTCATGTCTGCGAATTCAGGCCTGGTGGTAAATGGTCTTTCATCATGCACGGGCCGGATGGCAAAAACTATCCAAATGAAAACCTGTTTGCCGAGATAGACGCACCCAACAAAGTGGTGGTGCAACATGTGTCGGAGCCGCACTTTCACCTGAGCATCAGCCTGGCGGCATCTGCCACCGGCACCCTGGTATCCTGGGCCCAGGCTTTCGAGAATGCCGATGTCGCCAGGCAGATAGAGCATATCGTCTTGCCGGCGAATGAGCAGAATCTGGACAGGTTGACGGTGGAGGTGGTGGGGGTTTAGGCTGGACTGTTTGTCACTTCAGATAGACAGGCAACCACTAAAAAGCGACAGCAAACCGTATAAGCAGGCACATGACATTCAAATAATATTACACTGGCATATTCAAGCTATTCAATTTACCAGCCACTATGCCTGTGCAAATAGTTGAGGTGTTAAGACGGTCAGAGCAAGGAGTGACCAAACCATTTATTTGTCGTGGCGATGATGGTCATACCTATTTTGTAAAAGGGTGTGGCGCTGGTAGGAAAAGTTTAATTGCAGAATATATATGCGGACGATTGGCACGCCGACTAGGCTTGCCAATTGCAGATTTTGAGATTGTGGATGTGCCGGAACAATTGATAAAAGCAGGCTTGTTACCAGAAATCAATGAGCTGGGGAGTGGGCTTGCATTTGGGTCAAGAGCATTGCCCCACATACAAGAAATACACTTCACGCATTTAACCAAGATCAAACCAGCGCTGGCAAAAGATGTGCTCGTGTTTGACTGGTGGATACACAATCAGGATAGGACACTGTCAAGCAAAGGCGGTAACCCCAATCTGTTGTGGGATCAAAGAAATGCTAAACTAGTAGTCATCGACCACAATGTTGCTTTTGACAAAAACTTTGACAGGCAGGCATTTTCTGAAAACCATATCTTTGCCAAGCATTTGCCAGCAATACAATATGATTGGGTCGATTGCACTGAATATCAGACTCGATTACAAGATGCCTACGCTGAATTTGATCGTGCCTGCAGTGACATCCCGCATGAATGGTGGTGGGTAGATGATGGTGTCCCCGCTCTGTTTGACAGAGAGGAAACCAGGCAAGTTTTGAGTCGTTTCAATCAACCCGATTTTTGGAGGATAGCGCCATGAAATACGCATGCCAATATGCTATCGTTCGCTTCATGCCCTTTGTCGAGACGGGAGAGTTTGCCAATGTCGGCATCGTCATGATGTGCCAGGAGGCAGCTTACTTTGATTTTATCCTGCTCAATCGCGTAAGACGCATTACCGCCTTCTTTGATCAGCTTGCCCCCAAGATTTACAGGGATGCCAAAAGTGACCTCAAGAATGAATTACAGCGTGTAAAAGAAAATCTGCAAGCGAGCATGCAGGCAAACGACAAGACTGCACGCTTCCTGTTCCAGGAATTGATACGCACGCGCGAAGTCATGCTGAGGTTTGATGAACCCAGAGTCGTGCTGACAAATGATCCCGCTACAAAACTGGAGGAATTGTTCCGGTTTTATGTGGAAAGGGACTTTGTCACCCATGATTACGTAGAGCAAAAGCTGGAAAAACAGGTTCGCAGCTTGCTAATCCATGACAACTTGAAATCCAATTATCGTGTCGGTGTTGCCAAGCATGGCGCATTCAGTGCCAGTTTCCCGTTTGCACATTTCGATGACAGTGGAGAAATAGATAAAGCGATAAAGCCCCTGTATTTGGCGCATGATGACCCCGCCCAAGCCCATGCTCATGGATGGACTTGGTTAGGCAAATTCAGCCAATTGCAAAAATCTGATGCCTTACCCAAAGACATACTCGTCGTTGCAGAAGCGCCGTTGCCGGAAAGCGGTGAAAACTATGCAATTTTTAAACAGCTGGAAGAAGATTTTCAAAAAATTAGAGTTCCAGTCATACCAATTGAACAGCAGTTACAGATTAAGCAATTCGCGCACATTCAATAAACAGCATCTTTAAAAACCCGCACTCGCGGGTTTTTTTACGCCTTTATACCCAATTCCGCACTTTCCACGTTTACATATAACCAAGTATTCCATACGAAATCATACTTTTTAATACAATTTCGTATTGACACGGATTATACGGAAGCGTATAGTTCTATACATGGTCAGACAAACAAAGAAAGCGACAAATGAGCACGCAAACTTATTTCGGATTGCCTAAAACTTACTATGCCCAACCTGCCACTGCATCGACTGCGGCACTCATGAATGGGCAAAACCTGATCGACGCCTTTGCAGAATGCAGCATGGAACAATGCGACAAACTGGCCAACCTTCTGGACCAGGGGCGGTATGAAAATTTTGGCAGGATGATGGCCAAGGTGTTACTGGACTGGCAGCAATAAATCTTGAACTGAAATTTGAGCACTGAATTGTCAGCACTTATTCAACAATGAAACGCGCTGCGACTGATCGCAGCACTGACGCAAAAGTATACGCTGGTGAAATCGGGTCGCCACCAATTTCACGCTTGCCGGAGTAGCGTCCGGCACCTTGTCTGCGCTGGCCTTGCACCTTCTGCTGCCGCGTTCACCCGCGGCGGGCAAGGCCAGCGCATCACATAGGCATCAGGTTTTTTCCAGCAACAACAGCCAGCCGCAATGGCCAGCGATAGCAATACACGTTTTACAGCAAGACATCACCCTGCATCACTCATTAAGTATCACCCCAAAAACTACATTGATTAACACGAGAACGAGTGCGTTTTTTCGCTGTGTATGCGCTCGTCTAAATTTTGTGAGGACTAGCATGAAAACATCCCTGACAGACTGGCTGATCACTGCCCTGGCGTATATCGTCATTTGCGCAGTGCTCAGCATCATCAATCATGAAGAAGACAATCTGCCCGGCGCAGACCAGCCTGAACGACAGGCAGCGCCTGCCAGCCAGGCTGCGGCAACACTGCATGCCTCAGTAAGCGCGCAGCTCAGCCAGAAAATGGCTCCGTCAACTGAGCGCGCCGCCCTGAACAAACTGGCGCAAGAGGCAGAACGCATGACTGGCTTTGCAGCGAGCGAACAATGAAACATAGCCGCCAATTACGCGCCGTCGGCAATGCCCTCTTCGATGCCCGCAGCAGCCAGTGCATGGCAATTGCCTATGGCTGGCAAGCCGAAGCGCATTACGATGCCAGCGGCAAGATCTGCAACCCCGACGCCCTGCAAGCCTCCGATGAAGCCATCGCCAATGCCCGCCTGTGGGCACTGGCACCCGAGCTGCTCGACAAGGCTCTGGCCCTGGCCGCCAGGCTGCCACAGGATAGTCAATGGTTTGCCGCCCACGAAGCGCAAGCCCTGCGTCAACTTTGTCAAACTTTAGAGAAAACCAGCACATGAACGATACACACGCCCTCATCAACCACCTGCACATGCGTGTGCGCATCATGTGCGCGGTGTACCGCATGATACGCAACCTGGGTTACAGCCGCCTGGCTGCATGCAAGACAGCGCTGCAGCACTGAGCGCTGGCAAAACGACGCAGAACAAGACAGAACGATTCATTTACCGCAAGGCGACAACCTCAATGGCATACGTCAATAAAGTGATCCTCGTCGGCAACCTGGGCCGCGACCCTGAAACCCGCTACGCCCCCAATGGCGAAGCCATCAGCAACATCACCATCGCCACCACCGATAGCTGGAAAGACAAATCCACCGGCGAGCGCAAGGAACGCACAGAGTGGCATCGCATCAGCTTCTTTGGCCGCCTGGCAGAAGTGGTAGGCATGCACCTCAAGAAAGGGGCCTCCATCTACATAGAAGGCAGCCTGCGCACGCGCAAATACATGGACAAGGATGGCGCAGAAAAATTTATCACCGAAGTCCGCGGCGACACCATGCAAATGCTCAGCAAAGCCAGCGCGCCAGCAAGCGGGGGCGATGCTGCCCAGGCAAGGACGCAGCAGCCAGCCCGCGCACCTGAGACCTGGGACAACATGGATGATGATTTGCCGTTTTGATCAACGCTAGAAACCGCACTTTAAACACAGTTAACAAGTAATAGCAGTCCCTTCTTCAAGAGAAGAAGTTTACCAACAACCGCCGAAAGGAAACGAAATGAAAAACGCCATGAGAAACGACATCGCCGCACGCTATGCCCAGGTAGCCAAAATCCTGAGTGACAAATTCCTCTTCATCGAAGACATCATGCACGAGCTGCGCACCTCGGAAAACTATGCCCGCAAACTCATCGCTGACCTGTGCTTCTCTGGCCACGTCGTACAACGTGCCACCCCGACCAACCGCGGTCGCAGCAAACTGCAGTTTGGCTGGCACAGTGGCAAACCCGCACCCACCATGTACACCCGCCAGATCAAGCCAGGCACAGACAAAATCCGCCGTACTGATCCACTCATGATAGCCCTGTATGGTGAAGCATGATGCAGGCAGACCAGCAGAACACCGGCATGACTGAGCAAGCCCCTGGTCCCTTGCGCGCCTCATGCCAGCTCCTGCCCTGGAGCCGCAGCATAGACCTGCGCCTGGCGCGCCGCCACGCAGGCAAGCTGCACACCGCCCTGCCCCTGCACTTCCAGGAAGTGCCAGAAGGCCAGCCCGGCCCACCTGCACTCTGCCTGCAATATGAAGATGCCCAGCAACTCATGGATGAACTCTGGAACTGCGGCTTGCGCCCCCATGACAATACTGGCAGCCAGGGCAGCAGAAGCCTTACCAGCAGCGCCGCCGCACTGGCAGCCACCGAACGCCATTTAAAAGACATGCGCGACATGGCATTTTGCCTGCTCGGTGCCTACCAGGCCTGATTCACTACTCACTACTCAATACTCACTACTCACTGCTCATCGTCACCAAAGGAAAACCATGGCCATCACCCGCGTCATAGGCCCGGACGGCCTGCCCTACCGCCTCACCTCACCCGATGAGATGGACGATGAGTTCTACCATGACTGGCCAGCCCCCGGCCTGCCACCCGCCATGCCAGGCCTGGACATCCCGGGCTTGCTGCCCAACACCTATCCTGGCCAGCCCGATGCGCAAGACCTGATGCCCTTCGCAGATATCCACAATACCGAAGACCAGCAATTACCTGCACGCCTGTATGCCAGATTGCCAGAGCGGGAACCCGGCACCCTGCCACCCGATACTGCCAGCAGCAGAGACTATATGTCCGGCCCTGCACCAGTCAAAGGTTTGCTATTGCGTGCCATGGCGGGTAATGATGAAGCAGCCGTGGGTGAGCCTAAGGTGCAGTTGAACGATCTGGATAAATGGTCACGCAATCCCATGGATGAGCGCGAGGAAGATGCATCTGCGGAGCAAGATGCAATGCGCGGGAGAATGGGGCTGCTTAATAGGTTTTCTGATCCAGATTCATGGGGTAAAAATTCAAATATGATTGACTCGAATAAGCAGCAAGTTGATACTTTGGAGAGTCGGGACCCAGTCTATCAAAATAATTTCATTGATATTCACTCTGAAAATGATCCGCTCTTCAATACCAATAGAGAATCCAGATTATTTAAAGATGGCACATGGCGACATGCAATGATTACCCCATTCATTCAAATAAGGCATCCCGACACATCTGAACTTGATACTTGGTCAAATCAGGCTATGGGTTTTGGCGAAAATCCAAATTCACCGACAAATTCCCTGCGATTCGTCATTGCCGCAAAAGGCGATAATATTTCCTCTTTAATTGGCAAGAGTGAACCACGGGATATTGGCAACTTCATGCATGCCAATGCCCTTGACAGTAGTCGCATTCAGATAGGGGAAACCTACATGATGCCTCAAAAAAATTACATCTATGGAGATGCAAGCAAGATCGGCCAAAAAGTATTGGATATAGATAATATGCGTCGCCTGTCCGCCGAACGACCAAGCATACCTCAGCAAGATTTATCAACGTCAGAAATTGAGTATCTAAGTAAGATGCTTAATCAAGACGTCCAGGGAAGCAAAAATATAATTCCAAAGGAGCCTCAATTGATGCGTGCTGGTGGCCTGCAAGCGTCACCTTTTGAAAGTACTCCACATTATGGTGCGATTGATGTTCGCGGCGGAGATGAGCGTTTGCGTTCTGTTCAAAGAGTTCCAAAAGAAATTCCTACAAATCATCTTCGACCCGGTGAATCTATCAAAGGCAACGTATTCTTTGGTGGGGCAGGAATGGACGGCCCCTATATCCAGGATATGGTTCGCGCATTTGACAAGCAAGGAATAAAATTAACGCCTGCAAACAGGGACACCTGGTCATATGGAACTTTATTAGATGCTGGTCCTGGCGTGCAAACGTATCGATACGGTCAACACCCGTTTCCGACGCCGCTTGAAAAATTCGACCAAAGCGGAAATCAGTTCAACCTCATAGGTTACTCCTACGGCTCAGAAGTAGCCGCACAAGTAGCCGTAAATTACGCCAAAGCAGGCACAAAAGTAGACAACCTTGTATTAATAGCATCACCAATCAGCGATGATTTTTTAGAAAGTGTAAAGAACACAAAAAATATCAACAATGTTATCGTATTAAATCTTGAAAAACAGGGCGATCCCATCAAAGCTGGCATACCACTCACATCTTTGATTGCAGGAGCACCTACCTTAATCAAGCAGATGCGGGCCGGCACCGGAGAAGGTCACTTTTATTATGCCCCTGACTCAGATGCAGGTAAGGAAAGAAGAAATGCGCTGGCCGAATATTTATACAAGCAAGGAGTTCGATGATGGCAGCTTGGTCGCAACGAGTAAGCATGATTTTTTATTTTTTTTCTTTGAGCATTAACTCTTTTGGATCGGCCTGGCTCATCTACTATCATTGGAATTTTTGGATGGAAGGTAAATTCTTTTTAGGTTCTGTTAGTGGAATCGTTGTGGCCGAATATGTCACTGTGAGCCTCGCATTGTGGCTCACTGGAAGATATCTCTATAAAAGAAAAGCATTGGATCTCGTCTTTTATGGATTGACAGCCATTCCCTTCTTAATGCTTATTTTCATACCTGCAAAATTCTATATTGACTGAACATCCATGGCGATCAAAGTGAAAACGACGTTAAAACGCTTATTCATATTGCTGGTCGCCGCAAGTAATCTATTGATCAGCGCTCCAGAGGCGCAGGCTTTGGAGCAAAAATTCGATCTCGAATTGAGGGTACTCAACGCTACAAAACATGTGATCGAAATCTGTCACGCTACCCCAACGGATTGCCGTGCCATAGTTCCAGAAGATACCTATGAAGATGGGCAAATCACAAACGGGAAGCAAGTTCCCAATTTCTACCGCTGGTTATATCGTGTCACCATCAATATCTGTGGAAAAAATGTGCGCCTAAGCAGGACGATCACGAATCCGGAACAGCAAAATAACGGTCGTGACATCATCTTTTACAGAATGACCATCACTGAAGAAGCTTATCAGCGAGTATGTAGTGACGAAAAAAAACCGACAGGAAAGCATCCCTGAAACCAGGCAATGCTTATTGAACGTACTTCGTTCAGACGGTCTCTAATCAAGTTAAGGAGTAGGGTGCGTTATAACGCACCGGCTGTGATGCAAAAAAAATGAGGGCGGCGGCAATGCAAGATCGCTGCGTCAAAACGCACCCTACGGACTGAAAACTACCACTTATCATTACATGGAAAGCAGGTAGTGAAATGAATCCAACTGTAAAAATTGATCAAAGTAAAATGCCAAAATTATCCAATTCAAAATAAGAGAGAAAAGAATCAATCATGAAAACAATTATGCGTATTATATTTTTTTCCTTCCGCTGATTTTTTCTTCAATCCTTTTTATTGAGATATATGAATATGATTTTGAAATTTACTCCTATAAAAATCAGGCGATAAAAGGGGCACCCTATGTAACCATATCGGTTGAGGGAAAGCATTACCGTTTAATAGGAAAAAGCAAAGATCGCCATGTCTTAACCATCCACTCGGGAGGCAGATCCATGAGCGTGGACATTACTTTTTTTAATGAAGACGAAGATATCATCAGCTACATCAAAAAATGTAAATTGATTGAGAAAGAAGAAGGTATTTCTTTTATTCAACCCCAAGGATCTTTGACGTTTATTCCTAAAAATGAATACCAATGAATACGCGAGATACAGTCCACGTAGGTACGATTAGCGCAGCGTAATCGTACGCATGGTAGCTGTCGCTCTCTATTCTTATTGAAAAACATGGCCACTTCACAGCAATCAAGTATAAGCCACGCGTCTGCTGAGATAGGAGGTGCTCATTATGAGATATGTTTTATGCCTCTGGTTGTTCAGACCCTGCATGCGTACGATTACGCTGCGCTAATCGTACCTACACTCGCTATATCAGGACGAATATTTTGCGAGGAGCATCACCGCGAGTAGGGTGCGTTATAACGCACCGGCTGTGATGGTAAAACGAGGATATTAACAATGCAAAATCGGTGCGTTACAACGCACCCTACGAGCCTCACCAAATAGGGTGCGCCGCGCGCACCGTCGTTGTTGGTGCGCATGGCGCACCCTACAAACATGCATGAGCACCTCTTGCGGCTTGGCGGTCTATGCCCAGCCTGCGTATTTACATCACCGCAATCAGGCGTACCCTGGCGGCATCTTGCTCGGCCGTTTCGCAGCGTTCTATGCAATAGCGCAGGTCTTCGATGAGGTCTTCATCGTCGCTTGCTTCGACGGCGGCTTGTTCCAGTACGCGCAGGGTGGCCAGCAGTTCGGCTGGGTTGACCCATTTGGCGTTTTCGGCCAGCCATTGTTCGGCTTCATCTTCGTCCATGTCGTCTTCGCTGACATTGAGTTCCATGTCAGAAAAATCGACAAACTCGGTCAGGGCGACGACATCGAGAGTAGCGCATTTTTCATCCAGGGCATCCATGCTGTCGTAGAGAAAAGCCAGGTCATCCGGGGCAAAATCGTCGGGGTCGTTTTCCAGTGTGATCCATAAGACGGTGCTCATTGCGCTTGCTCTCCCAAGTAGAGGATAATCAAAGATGTTTCTGCGCACGCTATGCCCTGATGATTTGGCAGGCAAGTTCGTGGCGATATACCAGTGTATGACAGATTATCTGGTACTGTAATGACAATAGTGTGACAATAACATGACTGGCCGCCCCTGCCCTGCGCAAGTACATTGTCAAGGCCAGCTATAATCCGGGCTTTACACTGGCAAGACTGTCATGCAAAACCAGCTCATCGCTTTATTAAATGCCCATGTCCCTGTTGACGCTACAGAAGCTACCCATCTGCGCCAGGCCCTGGACTTTGTCAGCAGCACTGCCGGTTGCTGCAGCCGTGCCACGCTGGCGGGACATATCACGGCATCGGCATGGATACTCTCGCCTGATCGCCAGTCAGCCTTGCTGACGCATCACAAGAAGCTCAATCGCTGGCTGCAACTGGGTGGGCATACCGACGATGCCGATGCCAGCATACAGGCTGCCGCTGCGCGCGAAGCGCGGGAAGAAAGTGGCATGACTGATTTGCAGTTAGTGAGTGCAGCATTGTTCGATGTCGATGTACACCCCATCCCTGCCAGAGGCAAGGAGCCTGCGCATTATCATTACGACTTGCGGTTTTTATTCCAGGCGCAGCATGAAGACTTTAGCGTCAGCGAAGAATCGCATGCGCTGGCCTGGGTGGGGCTGGCAACGCTGGCGGCAGAGAGCAGCAATACATCGGTCGCCAGGATGGCGAGGAAGAGTTTGAGTGAACGTAGTGAACGTAGGTACGATTAGCATAGCGTAATCGTACAAATCGCAGACATGCCATATCGCCAGTCATGGGCAAAGATATGAAAATTTCCCAAGTTGTTAACGCAGTTTTGGGGCAAGCAGTCATTGCCATGGCCCACATGCGTACGATTACGCTGCGCTAATCGTACCTACGATTTACCTGGTCAAGCCGTCTTACATTTGACCGCACCCGTAACAGCTAAACCGGCTCTCTCGCTTTAGTTCATCGTTCTCCCTGCGTGCTATTGTTTCGTGAAATTCCTTGTCGAAACGCTGGTCCCCGGCAATGGCAACTTCCACATAGCGTGCTTCTTCGATTTCATCAACGATATCCAGCACTGTTTGATATGGCAATTTTTTTGCAGGCTGCAGGGTGACGCGTATCTGTGTCATATAGTGACTTGAATGCGGCAGGTATATACCCAATTCTGTGCGTGAAAAAGACTGTCCGTCTATTTCCATGCGGCTATCTTGCCTGATCTTGACGGTGACATCGACCTGCTCAATACCTGGGCCACTACACCCCGGGATTTTTATTCCCTGGAAAAAATCCCAGACATCATCAGATGAAAACACCAGCATGAAGGCGATCATCATCCCCAGCATGGCTGTCAGCAATGGCGCTGCGTTGAGCTGAGATAGGCTTTCGTCACAGGCATCATCAGCATGCGCTATTTGATATTGTCTATACATGAATGAGAGCGTTGTCCAGGTTTGCCATCAGTTCTGGCTCTGTTTTATGCTGATTTGGCACGTAGCCTCCCTTGTCGTACTGGCATGACAACTATAGCAGCCAGTGTTGCTTTGTGCAAAGCGCAACGACTATTTCAGTATTTTTGCTATCTGCCCATTATTTTGAGCTAGTATGGTAAGGACTTCTTAAGGGGAGGCCAACATCTTATGAACAGCTTTTTCAGACTCTGGAAAAATCAAATACTGATCCTGGCGGCAGTGCTGGTGCTTGCCTTTTACCTGGTCTTCCTGAGTGCCGCGCCACCCTACTGCCTGAACCTGAACCGTTACCTGTCAGATCAGGAGCTGCTGGAGATCGTGGTTGCCAATGAGATCAGTCATGGCTATGTCAAATTGGACAATGAGAAAATGTCTGCCAATGACTATGTCAGCCAGCACTCGGCATGCTGTCAAGTGTATCGCGCGCAACATAAGAAATGGTATGAAACCCTGCTCTCATCAGATAGTTCAAACACCGAGATCGATTATTGGGTAGAGTTTGTTTATCAAAATAAAGAAGACCGCTATGTTGCTGCGCTGGTTAAATTGGAAGCCTGTGGAGATGTAAAGAAACTTCTCAGATTAGGTGCCCCAAAAGAGAAAACACCCCAGCAGTTGAAGGGTAATGCATAGTATCACCCTGGCCAATGCCAAAAGCAGGCAGTAAAAGTGAAGTCGACAATGTTTGGTTATACTAGAATGCATTTCATCAATACGAATGAAATGCATTCGTATGAAATGCGTGTGAATAACTGACTGCATTTTGTAGTAATCATCTTTTAAGGCAGGGAATATGAAAATCTATTCTGAAATCATCGTTCTGTATGAGCATGTCGCCATGCCCGGCGAAGATGATTTTTGTCCGGCATTCTGGCAAGCAGAAGAATTTGATTCAGAAGGCGATTTTTATGGCGATGACGAAGCCAGGGACTGGACCACGCTCAAACTCAGCAAGCACTATGCCAATGGCCGCAATAGTGACTTCCATTTATATGTACACCGCGAAAAAGGTGGCGACACCACGCATGAACTGGCCCGCTACATCCAGTACCGCAATGAAGGCATGTACAAGGACAAGAAAAATCTGCAAGAAGCCAGGAACCTTTGCGTAGCCGCACTGGAAATCCGCGCTGCCTCTCTCGAAGACTACCGTGAATTTCTACGCACCGTGCATTTTTTCCTGGAACACACAGGCGGCATCGCTGCCAATGTGGGTGGCTTTGATGCCTGGGATTTCAAGACGGAGTTTGTGGATTAATGCTTGCGCAGGTTGCGCCATTTTTAAACTCGGCAGGGTGCGTTATAACGCACCGGTTCTGGCGCTCAAACCCGCATGACACCGATGCAATGCATCAGCTCGTGTAGCTCGCGTAGGTACGATTAGCGCAGCGCAATCGTACGCATGTACGCATGTACGCATGTACGCATGATCAGCAGCAATTTTCTATGCCGCTTCAAAAGCACGACAGCTTTATGATATTGTATCCAGCATACATTACACTCGTGCAAAGAAGGACAGGCGGCGATCATGGGATTTGCTTGAGGTCTATAGCTATTGCACGCATCGCATGCGTACGATTACGCTGCGCTAATCGTACCTACGGGCTACTGGCCGCGTGATTTTACCGTCTACGTCATGTCACGCTATCAAAGCTGCTTTACAATGATGCCTGGATAAATAAGCAGCAGCATCTTCATGAATGAAACAGATTTCTGGCACATCGTTGCCGTCACCAATCGCACGGCGCGCTACCAACGCTATCGCGCCGAAGACTTGGAATACCATCTCAGCAAACTAGCACCACAACTCATCGTCGAATTTAATATCTACTTCGACAAACTCGTCAATCAAGCGGAGACCGGTGACGTGTATGGCGCAGGATGTCTGTTGAATCAGGACTATATGTCTGACGATGGTTTTTTATATTTCCGTTACTGGTTGATCTCTATGGGACAGACTGCTTATGAGCAGGCGCTGCTTAACCCGGACAGCATGGCCATGCTGGAAATTGTCCATGATCGTGATGGATCTCCAGATGTGTATGATGAGTCTTATTGTTACGCTATCTACGATGCTTATGAAAAAGTAACTGGCAAACAAATCTTCGATGAACCCAGCGCGTGGGAAGTAGATAAGAACTCAGTAAAACCTGAAGATTTCAACTGGCAGGATTACACCTACCTTACACTGGAACAGAAATTCCCACTACTCTGGGCCAATTATCTGGCCAGTGAGCCAGATCGCGAAGCGGCGTATAAACGATTTTCTATCAATAGCGAAGGGATCAGTGGAGAATGGTAGCTTGTGTAGGGTGCGTTATAACGCACCGGTTCTGGCATTCAAACCTGCGTGACACCCATGTAGTGCATCAGCTCGTGTAGTTCGCGTAGGTACGATTAGCGCAGCGTAATCGTACGCATGGTCAGCAGCAATTTTCCATGCCGCTTCAAAAAAGCACAACAGCTTTATGATATTGAAGCAAGCATGCATCACACTCGTGCAAAGAAAGGCAGACGGCGATCATGGGATTTGCTTGAGGTCTATCGCTATTTCAGGAATCACATGCGTACGATTACGCTGCGCTAATCGTACCTACGTCCCTGGGAATATCGCCGCCAAGGCAAGTGGCTTTGATGTCTGCGCTTCAAGAAAGAGCTTGTGAATTGATGGTTTGTAGGGTGCGTTGTAACGCACCATCTCCCTGGATCGCCAAAGCTCGCGTAGATACTGTTATTCCAGCTCGTGTAGGTACGATTAGCGCAGCGTAATCGTACGCATGGTCAGCAGCAATTTTCTATGCCACTTCAAAAAAGCACAACAGCTCTATGATATTGAAGCAAGCATGCATCACACTCGTGCAAAGAAAGGCAGACGGCGATCATGGGATTTGCTTGAGGTCTATCGCTATTTCAGGAATCACATGCGTACGATTACGCTGCGCTAATCGTACCTACGTCCCTGGGAATATCGCCGCCAAGGCAAGTGGCTTTGATGTCTGCGCTTCAAGAAAGAGCTTGTGAATTGATGGTTTGTAGGTTGCGTTATAACGCACCACTTCCCTGGATCGCCAAAGCTCGCGTAGATACTGTTATTCCAGCTCGCGTAGGTACGATTAGCGCAGCGTAATCGTACGCATGGTCAGCAGCAATTTTCTATGCCACTTCAAAAAAGCACAACAGCTTTATGATATTGAAGCAAGCATGCATCACACTCGTGCAAAGAAAGGCAGACGGCGATCATGGGATTTGCTTGAGGTCTATCGCTATTTCAGGAATCACATGCGTACGATTACGCTGCGCTTGTATGGTTATAAGTGACGATTTCTGGGAAACTAGAAAGCGTCGGGGTGGAGGGACAACGCTGCGCATCTGCAGTTTTAGCTGACAGACTCGATTAGAACTCTCCCAC
>NZ_JBMPOT010000030.1:0-40552 GCF_049340425.1 Undibacterium sp. JH2W
TTTATAACCGCCAGCGACGTCACTCGCGTCTTGGCAATATATCGCCAGCCTTATTTGCTGAAAATTTTAATCGGCACTCACAGGCAGCTTAGAACATGAGTGTCCGCTATTGACAGTACACCTCAGAGATTACCGGCATCAAATCATCAAAATACTTATGAAGAATCCAAAACAATCAATTGTCAGTGAACCTGAAGCAGAGCTGCCAGAGTTGTTGCAAAGACTGGCAGTTGGCAAAGCGCTCAGGACAGATGTTCCACGAGCGTCACATGCCGCTTGGAAACCTGGAAAAAAGAGACGCGATATACTTAAGCTACTGGAGCAATCAAACAAAGGCAGGGTTGAAGACCTGATCCCGATTCGCTATGGTCGCATGCTGCAATCGCCGTTCGCTTTTTTGCGCGGCGCAGCCAATATTATGGCCTTTGACTTAGCAGAGTCACCGGTAACTGGTGTGAAAGTACAAGCTGGCGGTGACAGTCATCTGATGAATTTTGGTGAATTTGGTACGCCGGAACGCAATCTGATCTTTGATATAAATGATTTTGATGAAACATTGAGCGGCCCTTGGGAATGGGATATCAAGCGATTGGCTGCCAGCGTCATGGTGGCGGCACGCTATCGAAATTTCCCTGAACGCAATTGCCTGGAAGCAGTTTATGCTTCTGTTGCCAGCTACCGCGAAAAAATGGCCGAGTATGCCCACATGAGCCCGCTCGACCGTTGGTATGCTCGCATTGATGCCCAGGCGCTGGTCAATCTTGGACGCACGACAGATATCCGCAAAAAACGGGCGGAAGAAACTGCTCATGCTCGCGCACAAACGGTGGAGCATTTGCTGGCTAAATCGACAGAAATAATCAATGATAAACATCGCATCAAGGACAGTCCACCTCTGATTTATCACCCCAAAGATGATCTGGGTTTTGAAGATGAAATGCGCAATTTTTTTCATCTATACCGTCATACACTACCGAGTGACCGGAAATCGCTGATCGATCAATTTGAGTTGGTCGATGTCGTTATGAAAGTCGTCGGTGTCGGCAGCGTCGGTACACGTTGTGCAGTCGCCTTGTTCATGGCGCATGGCCATGAACCGCTATTCCTTCAATTCAAAGAGGCTCGTGCATCAATCCTTGAGCCTTATCATGGCAAGAGCCAATTTGGCTGTCACGGTCAACGGGTGGTGGAAGGGCAAAAGCTGATGCAGTCGGCAAGCGACATCTTTCTTGGATGGGCCCGATCAAGCGAAACTGGGATTGACTACTACATACGTCAACTCAAGGATATGAAGAGCTCTATCAATATCGACACCATTCAACTTCCCGAATTCATTGACTATGCAGGTTTTTGTGGATGGGCGCTGGCACGGGCTCACGCAAAATCAGGCAATCCAGCCGCCATTAGCGGCTATCTAGGTAAAAGTAATGTGTTTGATCTGGCATTGGGTGAATTTTCCCAAGCCTACGCCGACCAGACTGAAGCCGATTTTGAGACGCTTAAAAAGCGGTACAAATTGGAAAAATTGTAGCGTCAACAGGGGGTTGTTGTTCTATCGGGAACACCTCTTCATCAGTGAAATTCAGCGACAGTCCAGTTTGTTTCGAAACACCATCAAGAAGTGGCTCAAGGAAGGCGAAGAGGTAGATGTGAAATACTAGACACAAGCATCAAGAACAACAGGATAGGTTGAAATTCTCCACTAATACCACATGTCTAATTCTTGAGCTTGATCAGAAAGTGAGGTGGACTGTCAATAAACGGACACTCATGTTTCAAGCAGCCTGCGATTGCTGAATGAAATTTTCAGCAAAGAAGGCAGGTGGTACATTGCCGAGACGTGAGTGACGTCACTGGCGGTTATAAAATGTCATCACTGATTTCGAAATCGATAATACTGGTGCGCTTCTGTTCCATTTTCGAATTAAAAGCTTGCCATCTGGCGACTTTGCTTAAGAGCATGGAAGTTACAAAAACAGTCAAGCAAGAATCTCTCCAATTTAGATCCTCTGGCCTACAACATCAATGTTGGCTTGGCATTTGGTTAAAATGAACTGTGCTAGCATGTTTACGGATGGTCCGTCCGAGGCGTCAACCCACCATGCCATCAGGTCAACGATACCTCCAGCCAGATAGCACGCCTGCATTTGCCGTTGATTGTCAGTTACCTTCAGCTTAAGTAGATCTTGCTCTATCAGTTGAAAAACCATTTCCCGGAACCGGCGCTCGACACCATAACCACTCCGGCGACCAACGACGTTTCTGAATACCAGCCGATTTTCTTCCATATGCGCCAACAAGCCAGGCAGGAATGCAAATGACTGCTGCTGCCCTCCATTAGTTGCACTGGCGACAGTCAGGGTATCACGCAAGTCATTCAGGCTTTCTGACAGCAGATCATCCTTGCTATCAAAGTGCAGGTAAAACGTTGAGCGCCCGACATTGGCTCGCTCACAAATTTCCTGGATGCTGAGTTCATCCCAGCCATGTTCGGTCAACAAACTCAGTAAGGCCTCACGCAATGCCAATCGGGTCTTGAGAATACGTCGGTCAGGTACTGTTTCTGCGGACATGGTGCGGACTTCCTGAACAAGAATGAGAGAAATGTCTGTAAATGGTCGCGAAGAGGAATTTGGTTCTTCTGGCAATCTCACTTGCTTGCGATTATGGATGCCTGTCCATTTTCAGACAAGTCCAAGATGACAAACACCGTTGATAAACCTTTGCATAGTTCCTTGCAGCGAGGATACCGCCATCTACTGCGAGCCGCGTTGCTTATCTTGCTCACAACCAGCGAAATAGCGACCGCACAACAGCAGTCGGGCGACCTGACCGTGTTGGTCAGTGGTTTTAAAACCAGTCAAGGCCATGCTATTGCCAGACTCTATCTGCCAGGGAATGAAGTGACCAAGAAGGGACAACAGGAAATCAGCGCCACGATTCACGATGGGCAAAGCAGCTTCGTTTTTCCGGCTCTGCCTACGGGCGAGTATGCGGTCGTGGTTTTTCATGACGCCAATGATAACGGTACTGTTGATCACAACCTCTTTGGCTTGCCAGTGGAAGCGCTAGGTTTCTCCAATGGGTTCAGGGTCAGCCTGACCTCTGGAATGCCCAACTTTGAAAAGCTGCGCTTCGCACATGGCAATAGCCCACAAACCATCCAACTCAACGTGGAGTGAATACGATGCAAACCTTACCTGCCAAGACCTATACCTCTATATCTAAAAGTAGCTCTATGCGTGCATACCTCATCCGCTTCATCAAATTTGGTTTTTACCCCATCGGCCTGGCGCTTACACTGGCATTCATCTATCTGAATACCCAAAAATTGCTGGGAAACCCAAAACAGGCTTATACGATTTACTTGATAGCTGTGATAGGAACCATGCTCCTTTTGGAATGGACTATGCCAGCAAGGCCTGACTGGGCCATGACCTGGCGCAGCTTCTTCCGTAGGGACGTACCGATGATGTTGGCCAATGGCGCGGCACTGGCTTGCACTACCTCCGGTCTCACCGCACTGACGCAGTGGATTGGCGTTGGTACAGTCAGCAACACCCATTGGTTGCCATGGTGGGGACAAGCTTGCGCAGCGATTTTGATTTCTGACTTTCTGTGGTATTGGGTACATCGCTACAGCCACGAAGGACAAGGGCGTTTTGGGCAATGGATGTGGAAAACCCATGTGGCCCATCACCTCCCCAAACAAGTATATGTCTTCATGCACGCCGCTGGCCACCCCATCAATGGTGTTTATGTCAGGGCAATACTGATGTTGCCACCTGTGTTCCTTGGTTTTTCTACAGAAGCCATCTTTGCGGCCGCAGTCCTGACAGGTTTTCAGGGGCTGGTTTCACATTTCAATGTCAATGTCAGGGCGGGATACTTTAACTATATTTTCATGGGCACCGAACTCCACCGTTACCATCATAGTGCAGCGCTGGGCGAGGGGAAGAATTATGCAGCGGTTGTCACTATCTGGGACCAGCTTTTTGGTAGTTTTGACTACCACCCTGGTTCAATGCCTGAATCACTTGGTGTCCATGAGCCAGAAGCTTATCCTGAGAGCGCCGAAATGGTCCGCATATTGCTGATTCCATTCAAGTGAAAGGTAAGAAGTGTGTTTCAACGAATGCGTCTTGCTCCCGGCTAGGTTAGCACTAGATGCGGGAGAGGGTGCTGAAAGCACTTTACGCTCTGATCAAAATTGACGGGGAATCTTAAATTTACTACGCCAAGGAAGTCCACAATGTTGTCAGCACAAAAGTCGGGCTTTCTTCAGGACACCTTCCTGTATTTGAAAAATTTATGCGAACTGTATCTGAGATACGCCTAGGCTGCGGCTTTTTGTGCTTTGCATGGTTTCAAACCAAAACGCAAACTGAGGCAGCCGATAACAAAGTTGGCGGACACTATGTGTACTACAGTACGGTACTAACATGGTCTTCGTCCTATCATAAATTTTCAATAACTTTCCATTCGATCCAATAAGGAGAGAGCAAGTTGTTGGGTACCGCCAGGAGAAAACGATAAATATGAACAACATGCAATCCTGCATTGATGCCTGCAACAAATGCTATCAAACCTGCCTACAGACCGCCATGAACCATTGCCTCGATACGCGCGGCAAGCATGTTGAACCTGCGCATTTCCGGTTAATGATGAATTGTGCTCAGATATGCCAAACCTCAGTGGATTTGCAATTATCCGGATCTGCATTTTGCGCTAAATATTGTTCACTTTGCGTCGAGGTTTGCGAAGCCTGCGCTGATAGTAGCGCCGAACTGGACGAAATGGGCGATTGCGAAAAAGTCTGTCGTGATTGCGCAAGCAGTTGTCGCGCAATGGCCAACCACTAAAGGAGTGCAGCATGACAGAAATCCATCAGCCAGCCCCAGCTAAGAAATCATCTCACTTACGTAGTTTCATTCTGGCCTGCATCGTTTCCAGCATCAGTATGCCTTTGATCGCCAGCGCACAGATGAATTCCTCAGATTCCAAACCAGCGGTTAATGCCTCCATGCATAGTAATGCCATAGCTGAAAACAAAGACATGGCGATCAACAAATCAATGGAAGGAATGCAACAAAAATTGTCTTCCATGAGCATGTCCGGTAATACCGACCATGATTTCGCCATGATAATGAAAGAACATCATCAAGGAGCGATTGATATGGCCGAAGTCGAACTCAAGCAAGGGAAAGATCCGCAGTTGCAAAAAATGGCGTCTAAAATCATCGCCGCCCAAAAGAAGGAAATGGCTGAATTCGATACCTGGCTCAAAAAACATGAGGCCAACATGAGTTCCAGTCAGCCTGGTAAATAACCGATTCAAACCCATGTACGTGCTCCCCATTTTGATGGGGAGTAGCATGTAGAAAAATTTGCGCTATAATCCTCCACATGAAAAAGCTGTTTCGACTCTTTCTACTGTGCATCATGTTTGTGGCGATACCCTTCCAAGGCTTCGCTGCTGCGGCTATGGTGGACTGCAACACGGAACATCACCATGCATTCCCAGGTGAGCCTCATGACAATGCGCAAGCTAGACAACACGATCATCAGCACAGTGATGCTGATAAAGTCTCTGACCATGTAGTAGCTAAAGTGTCGCCCACCGCCAAGTCTATGAAAGACAAGTGTAGCGCTTGCGCTTCATGCTGTGTCGGTGCGGCTCTGGTCACCGACTCTACTGTCCCTCCCGTTTCCGCTCTTTCATCAGAAAAAATCAGTCTGGTTTTTTCTTCTCATTTCGGCCATATCAGTGATGGCCTCGAACGACCTCCCCGCGCTTAATTTCCACCTGCAACGCCAGTAGCTATTTGAAGCTATAGAGGCGCTGATCGTCTGTTCAATCAGCTTAGCTCTGCGTTGATATCCGCCATTGCGTTGCCGCGTCTGTATTCGCACGGTTCGTCTTGGACACATTACCTATTACTCACTGAGGATTTTATGAATCCATCTATTTTTCCGTCAAGGCTACGGTTGGTACTGGCTATGCTCGCCTTGCTTACCATGGGTCAGAACGTCCTTGCCAAGGAAGCAAGCCGCAGCCAACGACCTAATCCCGCAGACGCCCAGGCCATCGTGCCACCGGTGGTCTACCTGTCCACTTTACAAAACTATCGTCCCTTTCCCGATCAGGAAGTCGGCTCCTGGAAGGAGTTGAATGACACAACGGCACGTATTGGCGGATGGCGAGTTTATGCCAAACAGGCCAGAGAGCCAGACACCACCGACACCAAGCCTGCCCCGAAAGAAAAAGAAACTCCCGCAACGGACAAGGCCAAGTCGATGGATCACAGCAGTCATACAAAATGAAGGAAACCACCATGCGAACAACCTCAAATGGCAAGTTTTTCCACCGGCCGAGCAAGCTCGCCGCCCTGATTAGTCTCCCATTGATACTGGGCGGCTGCGCCAGCTTTAGTACTGATGGCGGATTTTCTACGGTAGAGCAAGTAGCAAAAGAGCGCCTTGGCAAGGAAGTTACCTGGCAGCGTTCTGATAACGCGGTTGATACCGCAGCACAAAGGGTAAAAGAATTACTTGCGTCCCCCTTGAGTGTCGATGATGCGGTGCAAATCGCCTTGCTTAATAATCGCGGGCTGCAGGCCTCGTTCTATGAACTGGGCATTTCCGAGTCTGATTTTGTGCAGGCCGGTCACCTACCTAATCCCGGGTTTTCATTTAGCCGTACACGGCAAGGTAGTGAAATTGAAATCGACCGCAGCCTGACTTTTAATATTGCTCACTTGTTGACGATGCCTTTAACAAGGCAGATGGAACAACGTTGCTTCGAGCAAACCAAGCGTGAAGTGACTATACAAATGCTGTCTTTGGCTGCGGAAACGCGCAAAGCCTACTACATAGCTGTGGCTGCAGACCAGACCATGCTGTACATGCAACAGGTCAAAAAAGCTGCTGATGCAGGCGCAGAGTTGGCTGGACGGCTGGCACAGGCAGGTAACTACAACAAACTGCAACAGGCCCGCGAACAAGGTTTTTTTGCTGAAGCCGCCCTCAACTTGGCGCGTGCTGAGCAGGCGCAAACGCGTAGCAAAGAGAAGCTGACGCGCCTAATCGGAATATGGGGGCCTCAAACAGCCTTTACCTTGCCGCTTAAATTGCCCGACCTACCCAAAAAGCCAGATGAAATGACGAATGTCGAGCAACTAGCAATGATGCAACGCCTGGATGTCCAGGCCGCTCGTCTGAGTACAGAGCAACTGGCTAAAAATCTGGGACTGAGCAAGGCGACGCGTTTCATCAATGTGCTGGAAGTAGGTGCTATTCGTAATACGTTCAATGATCAACCAATACAGAAAGGTTACTCGGTAACACTAGAGTTGCCACTCTTTGACTGGAGCGGTGCCAGGGTAGCGAAAGCGGAAGCACTGTATATGCAATCAATCAATCGCACTGCGGAAATTGCCGTCAATGCGCGATCTGAAGTCAGGGAAGCCTATCTGGGCTATCGCTCCAGCTATGACATTGCCATGCATTATCAGAATGAAATCGTGCCTTTGAAGAAGCGCGTGTCTGAAGAAAACCAGTTGCGCTACAACGGCATGCTGATCGGCGTGTTTGATCTGCTGGCCGATGCGCGCTCCCAAATCGCCAGTGTTAACAGTGCAATTGAGGCCAGTCGTGATTTCTGGATTGCGCAAGCTGATCTGGAAATGAGCTTATTGGGCCGTCCCAGCATGAGCGCCGCACCGATGACTGGTATGGGTGGCAGTGATGCACCGGCTGCTGGACATTGATGACGTCGCGCATTCTCAAAATAGAGGAAATAAAATGAGTTCAAGAAGAAGTTTTTTAAGCGGCCTGGGCGCGATCACTGCTGCTGCCTCCGCTGCGTCAGTCAGCAAAGTCGCCATGGCAGCATTGCCAGAACCTGCCACCCAGACCTCGCCGGATACCATGGCACCGCTAGTGCCAAATACAGGACGCCCGTATAACCCGGTGGTCACCCTTAATGGCTGGACCTTGCCATGGAGGATGAATAATGGCGTCAAGGAATTCCATCTGGTGGCTGAACCTGTCGTGCGTGAAATGGCTCCAGGCATGAAAGCACACTTGTGGGGTTATAACGGCCAGTCACCTGGTCCTACCATCGAAGTGGTCGAAGGCGACCGCGTGCGGATATTTGTCACTAACAAGCTGCCAGAACATACCAGCGTGCACTGGCATGGGCAACGCCTGCCGAACGGCATGGATGGTGTTTCAGGCCTGACCCAAAAGTCGATACAGCCTGGCAAGACATTCATGTATGAGTTTGTCGCACGCAGGCCTGGCACTTTTATGTATCACCCGCATGCGGATGAAATGACACAAATGGCGATGGGCATGATGGGCTTTTGGGTAACGCATCCCAAAGCTAAACATCCGCAGATTGCTGAAGTGGATCGCGATTTCGTATTCCTGCTCAATGCCTACGATATTGATCCTGGTGCCTTCACCCCCAAGACTTCGACCATGCTGGACTTCAACCTGTGGAGCTGGAATAGCCGCGTCTTCCCCGGCATTGACCCGTTCGTCGTACGTAAGAACGACAAGGTTCGTATCCGTATCGGTAATCTGACGATGACGAATCATCCTATTCACATTCATGGCCATGAATTCCAGGTCACAGGCACGGACGGCGGCCCGGTTCCTCAATCTGCGCGCTGGCCAGAAGTCACGACAGATATCGCGGTAGGCCAAATGCGCCAGATCGAGTTTCTTGCAGATGAAGAAGGGGACTGGGCCTTCCATTGCCACAAGTCGCACCACACCATGAACGCGATGGGCCACGACACTCCTAACCTTATCGGTGTTGACCACACTGGTGTTGCTAAGAAAATCACCAGCCTCATCCCTGAATACATGGCCATGGGTGAACGTGGCATGGCTAATATGGGGGAAATGGAAATGCCGCTCCCTGACAATACCTTGCCTATGATGACGGGTGAAGGCCCATTTGGTGGCGTCGAGATGGGGGGGATGTTCAGCGTCCTGAAAGTCAGGAAAGACCAGAAGCCAGGCGACTACAAGGATCACGGATGGTACAAACACCCGCCAGGAACAGTTGCGCAGGAATGGACCGGCAACATCGCAGAACCTGCTCGGGCAACAACCGTAGGCGGTAAATCCATGCCCTTGAAACAAAAAAATCAGCAACAAGTAGAAGTACAAGTCCGCAAACCTGTCGGCAAGATGGAACATTAATATTTAATACTGAAAGGATCACCCCATGAAAACTCGTCTCACTACCATCACAGTCACTTTAGCGCTCGCATTCGCCGCTCAAACCAGTTTCGCCCATGATGACCACGCACATGGTCATGATAGCGAAGCCATCGGGAAGCCAGGCGTCGCCACGGCAACTACCCGTACGGTCAATGTCAACATGACTGACAACATGCGTTTTACACCTTCCAACATCGTCGCCAAGCAAGGTGAAACCATCCGTTTCGTGATTAAGAATTCAGGCGGCATAAAGCATGAATTCGTCCTGGGAACAGAAAAGGAACTGAAAGAACACTACGAAGTCATGAAGAAAAATCCAGAAATGGAACACAGTGATCCCAACATGATCACCCTGGCTGGTGGTCAGACAGGTGAAGTTGTTTGGCAATTCACCAAGGCTGGAAAGATTGATTTCGCATGCCTGCAACCTGGTCATTATGACGCTGGCATGAAGGGTAAGGTCACCGTCGCAAAAGGCAAGACGGTTGCCGCAGCTAGTGCCGGTGCTGAACCTGATGCTCACGAACACAAACACTAATGATGCAGACCGTGTACGCAACTGATTGCACGGTAATTTGATTTATTCACTTAAAAAATAGGAAACATCATGACCATTATTAAATCTCTGACCTTGGGCGTTCTTACTGCCATCACATTTCATACAGCCTTTGCTTCAGATCACTTCATGTCTGCAAAAGCATCTGCTTCCATGAGTAGTGCCAATAGTGCCAGTAGCGACATGACGGATGGCGAAGTCAAAAAAATTGATAAGAGTACTAACAAGATCACGCTGAAACACGGCGATATCAAGAACCTGAATATGCCTGGCATGACCATGGTGTTCAAGATCAAAGACCCCGCTGCACTTGACACACTGAAGGCTGGAGACAAGGTGGAATTCAGAGCTGAAAAAGTGGATGGCGCAATCGTGGTCACGGAAATACAAGTCGCAAAATAAACGCAACGCGCTACGTGTGCCAGTGAGCCAAAAGATGCCTTGGCTGCCTTCTATGCGGCCATGGCTGCAGGTGATAAAGCGAAGGCCACTGAACTTCTTGTACCGGACGTCACGATCTATGAGTCCGGTTATGTCGAACGTTCACGGGCAGAGTATGCCGGACATCATCTGTCGGAAGATATCGCTTTTGCCAAGACATCGACACGTACGGTATTGCAGCAAAACCAAAGAGTTAACGGAAATCTGGCAGTGATTTGGGCGGAAACAGAGACCAAAGCCAAAGTAAAGGGTAAGGACATACAAATTCTTGGAACAGAAACTGCCTTACTGCAAAAAAATGGCGAAGACTGGCAAATCGTGCATGTGCATTGGTCTTCGCGAAAAGCGAAATAGCAATGAACGAATTCCAGTTTCAATAGCATCAATATCCGGTAATTGTGACCACGTATAGCGGCAGCGGACCCGATAAAAAAGTCTAGGAAGACTGCGTAAATGGGCGTCCTAGATTTTCCAGCTGCTACTGGCGTTTTATATTCGATGATGTGGACATCTGACTATTTGAGACTGATCAAGGAAATATCTGGCAAAGGCAACTATAATCTGGGTAAGGAAATTAATTAATGCAGTTCACTGATTTCCTGATCCATTTTTTATGTTAAGTTAATTAAATGCAATAAAAATACGTGAAATTATCTCGTCCACATCGCTTGCTCACTGCGTTGATCATACTCTTCAGCATGCTGTTTATGCAGTTTGCTGTGGCGTCATACGTGTGCCCGGGCCATATTACGGGTAGTGAAATTCCTGCTTTATCTGGAGATATCAGCTTTGTCGCAATGGGCGATTGTGCTGGCATGGACAAAGAGCAACCTGCATTGTGTCATGCGCATGCCGACGATCCGTATTCAAAACAATCATTGGATAAGCCGCAAACACCCGATGTGCAACCCTTTGTATTGGCGGGATTGACGCTGACCTTGCAACTGACGGACACTGCAGGTCTTCCACCAGAGCGTCAACCGCAACTCTCCCATCTGGCACGTTCCAGCGCACCGCCCATCGCTATACGCAACTGCTGTTTCCGCATTTAAATTTCCAGATTGCCTAGTCTGTCACTGCTACGTCTTATCGACGGAAGTGCCATTTTTTGCTATCTGGAGGTTTCATGTCATTCTCATTCCGTGCGCCTATGTTTGCGCACCAAAAAACAAAACTGCATTCTCAGTTCCTAGTGCTGATTCCTGTAGCGATTGCTTTTGGGCTTACTCCGCTCAATGTTCTCGCTACAGAGTCTTTACTGACTTTGGGCAATGCCCAACAACTTGCAGTTATCCGTTCCCGTCAATTGATCGCGCAAGATATGGCTGTCACTGCTTCCCGAGAAATGGCAGTCGCTGCCGGTCAGTTGCCTGATCCTATCTTGAAGGCTGGAATCGATAATTTGCCAATCAGCGGCCCTGACCGTGGCAGTTTGACTAGCGATTTCATGACCATGCGTCGCATTGGCGTCATGCAAGAATTGACCAGAAACGACAAACGCCAATTACGCGCAGAGCGCTACGACCGGCTTGCCGACAAGTCCCTGGCAGAGAAAAGCAGCGCGATTGCCGCTATCCAACGCGACACCGCTGTCGCTTGGCTCGATCGATACTACGCAGAACGTATGGCTGCTGTAGTCACAGAACAATCCATTCAGGCCAAACTTGAAATTGAAGCGGCCGAGAGTAGTTACCGCGCTGGTCGTGGCAACCAGGCAGATATCTTCGCAGCCCGAAGTGCACTCAGCATGGTCGATGACCGTCAAAGTGAAATCTTACGCAAAGTGCGTACGGCCAAGACGATGTTAAGCCGTTGGACTGGAGGTGACCCAGAACTTGCGTTGGCAGGTGAGCCCAGTATCGAGAAGATTCGCCTGGATTTATCGGCACTGGACAAGTCACTTGCTCACCATCCCCAGATTGCAGTGCTGACCAGGCAAACGGAGATTGCTGAGACAGATGCCAGATTGGCCGAAGCCAATAAAAAAACCGACTGGAGTGTTGAAGTCGCGTTCCAGCAACGTGGCCCAGCTTATTCCAATATGGTTTCGGTCGGCATATCACTGCCTTTCCAGTGGGATCAAAAGAATCGCCAAGATCGTGAACTGTCTTCCAAATTGGCAATGGTCGAACAGGCTAAGGCAGAACGTGATGAAACATTGCGTGCACATGTTGCGGAAACGAAAGCGATGATAGAAGAGTGGCAAACTGACCTCGAACGCTGTACTCGTTATGAGCACGAATTGATACCGCTGGCAAAAGAGCATACTCAAGCCATATTGGGTGCCTATCGCGGCGGCAAGTCCAGTCTGGGTGATGTGCTGGCGGCTCGCCGCAACGAAACCGACGTACGACTACAGGCCTTGCAACTACAAGCCGACACTGCCCGTTTATGGGCGCAACTTAATTTCCTGTTTCCTGTCGATGTCCAAGCGACGTATCCAACCCAATCCATGAAAAAGGATATGCCATGAACAATAAGAAAATCCTCATTGCCCTGGTTAGTGCTGGCGTACTGACTGGTAGTGGTTATGGTCTGTATCGCCTTGGCCTCAAGCAAGGAATGCAAGAGGCTGACGGGTCACACTCAAGTGCCTCAACAACGAGTTCTGCTACGGGTATTAAAAAGGTACTGTATTGGCATGATCCCATGGTTCCCGGTCAAAAATTTGATAAGCCTGGCAAATCGCCTTTCATGGACATGCAATTAGTACCTGTTTATGCTGATGGTGGCGATGAAGGTTCGGTCAGCATCAGTCCCCGTGTACAACAAAATCTTGGTATACGCACTGCAGAAGTGACACGCAGCAGCCTGGCATCGGCTGTGGTGGCGCTTGGCAGTGTTGCTTATAACGAGCGTGATGTCGCTCTGGTACAGGCACGTAGCAATGCCTTTGTCGAAAAACTCTACGTTCGCGCACCTTTAGATACAGTCAAGAAAGGCCAGGTACTGGCTGAGCTATACGTGCCGGATTGGGTTGCTGCACAGGAAGAATACCTGACGGCGAAGCGCATGCAGGCTAGCGGTATTGCCGGATTAATGGATGGGGCCAAGCAACGCATGCGCCTGGTTGGGATGAGCGATGATCAAATACGCGCAGTAGAGGCTAGCGGCAAGGTGCACACACGTATCACTGTCACGGCCCCGGTCAGCGGCGTAGTCTCGGAATTGTCTGTACGTGAAGGTATGACCGTCACGACCGGTGCGCCCTTATTCCGTATCAATGGTCTGGGCACGATCTGGGTCAATGCCGACATTCCTGAAAATCTATCTGCCAAGGTACACGTAGGAAATGCCGTCGAAGCACGCACTCCATCCTTGCCAGGCGTTATCTTCAAAGGCAGGGTCAGTGCCATTCTTCCCCAGATTGACGTCGCTACCCGTACTCTGAAAGCACGTATCGAACTGGCAAATCCGACTGGTCAACTGGTGCCAGGCATGTTTGCCAATTTGAGCTTCAGTTCTGAGGCCCGCAACGATATTTTGCAAGTACCTACCGAGGCTGTCATCCAGACGGGCACTCGCGCCGTGGTGATGGTCGCACAAGGCGATGGTAAATTCATACCCGTTGATGTCGAAACCGGTACAGAGGCAAATGGACAAACTGAAATCCTTAAAGGCCTGGAAGCTGGACAAAAAGTCGTGGTATCCGGTCAATTCCTGATCGATTCCGAAGCGAGCCTGAAAGGTACAGCGACGCGCATGGGGGATGCGCCAACGGTCAATGCCGACAAAGCTACCGCAGCGACACACCACGGTAGTGGCAAAGTCGAAAACATAGACAAGAACGAAATCACGCTATCTCATGATCCTATACCGTCTCTGGAATGGAAAGCGATGACGATGGGCTTCAAGCTACCATCGAATGGTTTGCCTGCAAACGTCGCCGTTGGCGATAGCGTGATTTTTGACATACGCCAAACCAAGGACGGTTTGTACCAGATCACTTCGATCTCACCAACGGCAGAAACACCCAAATCCGGCCCACCAGCTAAAAAGATGAACGATACGGTGAAGATGCCTTCCTCATCTGCAGGAGCAAAAAAATGATGGCCAAACTAATACGCTGGTCAATCGCCAACCGCTTTCTAGTGTTGCTGGCTACGCTGATGATGACGGCCTGGGGTATCTGGTCTTTGTCGCGTACACCGCTCGATGCGATTCCTGACCTGTCGGATGTACAAGTCATCATCCGTACAAGTTACCCCGGCCAGGCACCACAAATTGTTGAAAACCAGATTACCTATCCTTTGACGACGACCATGCTCTCCGTACCGGGTGCCAAGACGGTACGCGGCTATTCATTCTTTGGGGATTCTTTCGTCTATGTATTGTTTGAAGATGGTACCGATATGTACTGGGCACGTTCCCGCGTATTGGAATACCTGAACCAAGTGCAGTCTCGCTTGCCGCCCCAGGCAAAAGCTTCACTCGGCCCTGATGCCACGGGTGTAGGTTGGGTGTATGAATATGCCTTGGTGGACCGCAGCGGCAAGATGGATTTATCGCAATTACGGGCATTCCAGGACTGGTTCTTGAAGTACGAACTGAAATCAGTGCCAAATGTGTCCGAGGTGGCCAGCATAGGCGGCATGGTACGCCAGTACCAGATACAGCTCGACCCAGATAAGATGCGCGCCTACAACATCCCGCATGGAAAAATCATAGCAGCTGTGCAGAAGGCCAATCAGGAAACCGGTGGTTCAGTACTGGAACTGGGGGAAGCCGAGTATATAGTGCGTGCATCCGGGTACCTGAAATCATTGGATGACTTCCGTAAAATACCTTTGATGACTACAGATGCCGGTGTATCAGTGCGACTGGGAGACGTGGCCCGCATACAGATCGGACCTGAAATGCGGCGCGGCATCGCCGACTTGAACGGTGAAGGCGAGGTTGCTGGTGGTGTGATTGTCATGCGGTCCGGCAAAAACGCACTGGAAACCATCGATGCAGTCAAAGTCAAGCTGGCAAAGCTCAAGGCTAGCCTTCCTGCGGGTGTGGAAATCGTCACTACCTATGACCGGTCCAATCTAATCAATCGCGCCGTCAAGAACCTGCAAGAGAAGTTAATAGAGGAATTCATTGTTGTCGCCATTGTCTGCGCCATTTTCTTGTTTCATCTGCGCTCAGCGTTGGTCGCCATCGTCACTTTGCCAATTGGTATACTGATGGCCTTCATCGTCATGTATTACCAGGGCGTGAATGCCAATA
Source organism: Undibacterium sp. JH2W (assembly GCF_049340425.1). Classification (NCBI taxonomy): domain Bacteria; kingdom Pseudomonadati; phylum Pseudomonadota; class Betaproteobacteria; order Burkholderiales; family Oxalobacteraceae; genus Undibacterium; species Undibacterium sp. JH2W. The sequence continues at coordinate 15,449 of NZ_JBMPOT010000030.1, forward strand.
TCATGTCGCTGGGCGGGATTGCCATTGCAGTCGGTGCCATGGTTGATGCAGCAGTGGTCATGATAGAGAATGCCCACAAGCATATCGAAGCGTGGAACCACGCGCATTCCGGTGAGAAACTTCACGGCGAAGCCCATTGGCGGGTGATCGGTGATGCGGCAACTGAGGTAGGACCAGCCCTGTTTTTTTCATTGCTCATCATTGTCTTGTCCTTTATACCGGTCTTTACCCTGGAGGCGCAGGAAGGGCGCTTATTTTCTCCGCTGGCATTTACCAAGACGTATGCCATGGCGGCGGCAGCAGGCCTTGCTGTGACCTTGATACCAGTACTAATGGGTTACCTGATCCGTGGCAAGATACCTGATGAACAACAGAACCCCTTGAATCGCGTCTTGATTGCCATATACCGGCCTTTATTGGACGTAGTATTACGCTTCCCGAAAAGCACTTTACTGGTCGCAGGTTTGGTTGCTGTAGTAACAGTGTGGCCAATGGCACGGCTTGGTGGTGAGTTCATGCCGCCACTGGATGAAGGTGATTTGCTTTATATGCCGTCTGCGCTACCAGGCATAGGCGCTGGCAAGGTTTCAGAGTTACTACAGCAGACCGATCGATTGATTAAAACAGTACCAGAGGTAAAAAGTGTATTTGGCAAAGCAGGGCGTGCTGAAAGTGCGACTGATCCGGCTCCCCTGGAAATGTTCGAGACCACGATACAATTCAAGCCACGAGATCAATGGCGGCCTGGCATGACGACCGATAAGCTGGTAGAAGAACTGGATCGTATAGTTAAAGCCCCTGGGCTATCCAATATCTGGGTGCCACCTATCCGGAATCGCATCGACATGCTTGCGACCGGTATTAAGAGTCCGGTGGGCGTTAAAGTGGCAGGCACCAGCCTGAAAGAAATAGACCGGATTACCAGCGATATTGAACGTGTTATCAAAAACCTTCCTGGAGTGTCTTCAGCCCTGGCGGAAAGACTCAATGGCGGACGTTATATCGATGTCGATATCAACCGGGATGCAGCGGCGCGCTACGGTCTCAATATCGCAGATGTACAAAGCATCGTGACCGCAGCGATTGGCGGGGATAATATCGGCGAAACCATTGAGGGCTTACAGCGATTTCCGATCAACGTTCGATATCCGAGAGAAGTACGTGACTCAGTCGAAAAGCTGCGGCAGTTACCAGTGCTGACTGAACGTGGCGCACAAATCCGGCTGGGTGATGTAGCAGAAATTCGCATTAATGACGGGCCACCTATGTTGAAGAGCGAAAATGCCCGCCTGTCCGGGTGGGTATACGTTGACATCCGTGATCGTGACTTGAACTCGACAGTACGTGAAATGCAGGAGGTCGTTACCAGGGAAGTCAAGCTGACTGCAGGTTATTCGATTGCCTGGTCCGGACAATTTGAATATCTGGAGCGTGCCACTGCCAAACTGAAAATCGTCGTACCGGCGACCTTGCTAATCATCTTTGTACTGTTATACATGACCTTCAAGCGTGTCGACGAAGCAGCACTGATCATGGCGACCTTGCCGTTTGCATTGGCTGGTGGTATATGGTTGCTATGGGCGCTTGGCCATAATCTGTCGGTTGCCAGTGGCGTCGGCTTTATCGCACTGGCGGGTGTTTCCGCTGAATTTGGTGTGATCATGCTTTTGTATCTGAAGCATGCCTGGGAAGCGCGTGTCGCCAATGGAAGTGCCGATGAAAAAGATTTGCTGGAAGCTATTCGGGAAGGTGCAGTACTGCGGGTGAGGCCGAAAGCAATGACGGTCGCTGTCATCATTGCAGGTCTGGTTCCCATCATGCTTGGTACGGGTACCAGTTCGGAAGTCATGAAGCGCATCGCAGCACCTATGGTGGGTGGCATGGTCACAGCACCATTGCTGTCGATGTTTGTTGTGCCAGCAGTGTATTTGCTTTTGCGTCGCAGGAAATTGTGAACTGATGAAAAGGGAAGCAACCTTGCCTTTGTACTAGGGGGTGTCCGGGATTTTGTGTAAACGGTTTTTCATTTATTTCAGCGACATCCGGTCATCGAACTGGACGGTAAAGCGATTGAGTGCTCCTTTCCAGTCAGTGGGTTTGATGCTTGGCGATGATTTGCGGTTCGAACGTGCTTTGACGGTCGCGCGGTATGTCGATTGGCAGCGCGCCGAAATCACCCTTGAGTTGAGCATTATTAGACAGAATGGATTGCTGAGCAATAGACAACCTGTACCAATTTCGGACGTAAAACAAGCATGATTGACTATGAACATCAAAGCCTTTCTGGTCAGCAATCGCCAGCGGCAGGGTGGCTTAACACCCTTGTCTGGAAGCCAGACGGTTTATATGTCCAAGCCGCACAATGGACAGCGGCAGCTAAAGCGATGATCGTGGCAAATGAGTATCGGTTCATTTCACCTGTTTTTACCTATTCAAAGGAGACTTTTGAAGTGCAATCACTCGTCAGTGTCGCGTTAACCAATACGCCTGCATTACCCGAATTAACCGACCTGAGCAGCGTAGCGCTAACACAAGAAGGCATGGTTAAGGTTGCATCCTTAACAGACAAAGACATTCGGAACATGGCACGAATGACAGGCAAAAGCGTGCCTGAGTATGCCGCGCTGTTGAGTAGTACAATTGATGCCGCGTCTAAAACCGAAGATCAGATACCAAAGGGCAAGAACGATATGCAAGGCAGATACTTAGAAGTGTTTAAACGCGTATTCCCTGAAATGAACTGCTGATCATGATGCAGTATGAGTTGCGGTTCTAGTTTTGTATCTAACCTATATCGGAAAGATCAAAACAATGTCGGCCTGTCATTCGGCCTGTCATCGCAGAACGCCGACAACAAGTTGTGGTGCGTTTCAACGATGGCTTCCCTCTAAGCGCCCGAATTCTGTATCAACTTGATGTCACCGAAGCGTGACAACAAGTTGATACTTTTCGACAAAAAGACAACATCTCGATACTTTCCATCCAAAGACAACAAGTTGATACTTTTCAACCTGACGATGCCATTTGGGAAGTTCCTATTTACTAGCAAAAAATAGTGAGGTGTACTGTCAATAGCGGACACTCATGTTCTAAGCAGCCTGGGATTGCCGATTAAAGTGTTCAGCAAACAAAGTAGGCGATATCATCTGCTTCTTACACATCAGCATGAGCAGGATTGTGTGTTTGACGTAGGACACACTGAAATAAACTACCAAAATAGCAGTGTGGATCTCAGTTGAAATCGACTTCCTCGTGGGCATATTTAATGCAAAGGCCCTTGTTGCTGATAATTGTTCAGCAAGAAATGCACATTGGCATCGTCTTCTTTACTTTCTTCTTCTGCTAGCGTAATAGCTGGAGATGTCTCAGCAGAACTCGACGCCACCGAGTCAGTTTTTGCCTGCAAAGCCTTGATCTCCGCAATCACCCGCTCAATATCCGTATTCAAAGGTGGGATGTCAACATTGCAAGTAACACCCCGCTCAAAATACCCCAACGCCACATTAAAATCATCCCGCGCCATATGCGCAAAGCCCATGGCAAACAATTTCAAAGCATTATTATCCGGCAAAGCTAATAATGGCTGCCAAGCCAACAGAGCAACTGCCACCCTGGCCGAGGTAAACTGCAACAAGCCCATCTGAAACCGTGCCAAGTGGAAGTCAGGTGCCAGCACCAGCGCATTTGCATAAGCAGCCTCACTCTCCGCTACCTGTCCCATGGCAATGTACTCTGCCGCCAGCAAACAAAACGTCGTCGCTGACTGTGGATTGATCGCCAATGCCTGCTGAAACAGCCTGATTGCTGCCGGGCCATCATTAGCCTGACTGACACGCAAAGCCTCCTGCAAGGTCTCATCAAAGCTGGCGGTAGTAGTGGTATTCATCAATAAAGTCCCGGTAATAGTCTGTCCAATCGTGCTGCAAAGACGCAAACACCGCGCCATTCTAGCCAAAAAGCGAGCCCCCATACAGATTTAAGTGCGTGCCTGATCGCTTAACTTCCAGACCAATGACATTACCGGGTCTTCTAAAAACAGTTCGTTAGCAAGATGTCGATGCCGTCATTTATTTTGTAATTCAAATTGAATATCCATATTTTTATAACAAATTAGATTTATTTTAAAAATAATCCACGGATATGCAAATTATTTTCGATTTCGCCTAAACAAATTCTGAAATGTTTGGACTATTACGACAGAACGAACACGTCAACGTGTTCAGCAAGAAGACGAATATTTCGACATATAGGAAAAGATATGACAGCGATTGTGACTGGTAGCGGCTTGGGATTGCAAAATAGCTCAATGAACACCCTAGGTAACCGGGGCGCCTCAGGCAATGCCAAGGCAGGCACGAACAACGAAAATATCTACGTCAATGCCGCCAATGGCAATTTGATGATACAGCGCCAGGATGAGTATTTCCGTTCCGTTACTCCTGATGCCAGCATTTTGCGCACCTATAACAGCCAGGGTAAATTGAGCGATGCCAACAGTAACAATAACTGGCGCATGGGCATGTACAAGTCAGTCGCCTTGCAAAGTGGCGTTATTAATACCGCTGGCAGCACCGTCATCCGCACCGAAGGCGACGGCAGTCAATCTCTCTACACGTTCGATACAACACAAAACCTGTATATCAGCACTTCTGGCAGCGGGGCTTACGACAAACTCACGTTTAAAGCCGACGCTACCTGGGAATGGCGCGACGGAACCACGCAACAAGTTGAGGCCTATAACAATAAAGGTTTAGTGACGACCATCACCGATGCCGATGGAAATACGGCTGGCTTTACCTATAACAGCGACAACCTGGTGACCGTGGCCTGGGATGGTGGGGGTGATGCTGTACGCATGGACTACGACAGCAATAAAAACCTCATCCGCCTTAAAAATGGTGCTGATGCGGTCGATACCACCTACGCCTACGACAATCTAAATCGACTGACCAAGGTCACTGTTGTGTTGGGCACCACCACCAACGGTGTTGCAGATACCTACCAAACCACCTACACCTATGATGGCGACAGCACGCGTATCGCCAGTGTCAGCCAGACCGACGGCAGCACCCAAACCTTCACCTATGTCGAGGTCGGTGACCAGTTCAAGATTGCCACCGTCACGGATGCCCAGGGCAATCTGACGCGCTTCATTTACGACACTGCTGCTGGCAGAACGGATCTGATCGACCCTATGGGTTACCTGACCAGCTATTTTTATGATGCAGATGGCCAGCTCACTAAAATACAAAGCCCCGCCATCAACGGCGTGCGCTATGAGACCCGCTACGTCTATGACGAAAAAGGAAACATCACACAAATCGTCGATGGTAATGGCAATACCAGCACCATGGCCTATGATGCCAATGGGAACCAGATTGAGCAAAAAGATGCTGCGGGCACTATCACAAAACGCGTATTCAGCACCAGCAATCAATTGCTGGCTGAATCCGTCTCAGCAGGTGATGCAGACCCAGCTCCAGCCATTACCCGCTATGTTTATGACGCGGCCAATCACTTGCGTTTCACGATTAGTGCCGAGGGACGAGTTAATGAAAATCGCATTGATAATTGGCAAGGGGTATGGTTAGGCTATTCTTTGCTGCGACTTCCTATCAATCAGTCAAAAATCGTCTACGCTGGTGCAGCATTTGATACAAGTACACTGAATTTGGATAGCGTAGTCACCGAAGCAAGCATGGTGACTTGGGCTGCGGCACAAGATATCACTACAACATTGTTGATAAAATCTACTATTTTGGAGGCGAATGGGCGATCACAATCTATTACGCATTATGGTGCCGTTGGTAGTGATGGGAATGTAACTTATGGTGGTGTCAACGAGGGGATTAGCTATGACGCTCACGGTAATCTGATCACGACAGGAAGCAGAGATGGCTACAATTCCCAAAATCATTTTACCTATGATGCCCTGGGCAGGATGCTCAGTTCAAGCAAGATGGGCATCATTACGCTGTATCAATACGATGATGCGCACCACAGTATCACCACCAAATTACCGAATGGTCTGGCAAGCACCACGGTCTATGATGCTGCTGGCAATCTCATCAGCACCATACAAAGCAATGCGGCGACGAGTGCTGTATTAGCGCAAGCAAAAAACTTCTTTGACGCTGATGGTCACCTGACAACCAAGCAAGATGAACGCGGTGTACGCACGCATTATTTTTATGATGCCATGGGCAGGCAAATTGCCGAAATCAATGGCTTTGGTGGTTTGACAGAAAACATCTACGACGCAGTCGGCAACCTGACGCGTTCTGTGCGTCATGCCACCCTGGTCAATACCGCGCTGTTATTGAATACCGATGGCACACCAGCCCACCCTGACCTGGATACACTCAGGCCCGTTTCTTCCAATGAAGACAGGGTCATCCGTAAAATCTACAACCAAAACAATCAGGAAATTTATTCCATCGATGAACTGGGCTACGTCACGCAACAGATGTTTGACAGCCACGCGCAATTGATCAGCAAGATCAGTTATGCCAATGCCATCAATACTAGCGCCTTGCCAGCCCAATTAACGGCGGCTGATGTGCACCTGGCGACTTCTACAGAAGACAGGCTAAACCGGTATTTTTATAACAAGGACGGTAAGCAAACTGCGGTACTTGATGCCGAAGGTTACCTGACCCGGAATATCTATGATGCAGCTGGCAGGGTATCTAAAACCATCAAGTTCGCCACGGCGACCGATGTTGCCTTGAGGGCGACAGCCACTTTGCCCCAACTGGCACCGAGCGCATCCAGTGCAGATATCCAGACCAGGTTTTTTTACAATGGCCTGGATAAAGTGATCGCTCAACTGGATGGTGAGAATTATCTGACGGAGTATCGTTATAGTGTCTTCGGTGGACTAGAAAAAACGACCCGCTATGCGAACAAGGCGATCAATGTGGATACGGCTAACAGTCTGGAGCAATTACGTCCCCAGACCAATGCCTTGGATAAAGTTGTTAGCTATGGCAGTTCTGCAGATAATTTCGTTTACTCGGAATCTGGCTCAGGCATGCCTACTGGTAATAAGACGTATGCACGTGATGAGATGGGTCGCACGGTCCTGATCCAGGACCCACGCGACACAGGCAATATAGCGGTCCGTTATGATCTGCTGGGCAGAAAAATTGCTGATATCCTTGGTTTAGGTGCGGTGTCCATCACGGATAATGGCAATATCAGTGGTTACTCAGCACAAGACGACGCAGTCTGGAAGAAATACCAGACCACCTACGAGTATGACGACAATGGCCTGATGGTGCGCTCGCGTAGTGCCACCACCGGTGCGACCACTTTGTATTTCTATGATGATGCTGGTCGTCTTACACACACCATCAATAGCGTAGGTGACATACAAGCGATTCGCTACAATAGCTTTGGTGAAGTCATAGAAACCAAGCAATATGCCAAACATATCAGCCTTGATGGTTTGACTGGCGGTAAAAATACAGCCTTGCTGGCCAAACTGGCGGATGCCAATGATCCCCTGCATGATTCCTTGAAGCAGACAGACTACAATCTGCGTGGACAAATTAAAAATGCCTTTGATGCCATGGGAAATCAAACTTCCCGTGACTACAATGCCTTCGGTGACCTCGTCAAGGAAACCAGCCTGACCCGCAGCACCATGCTGCAAGAAGTCCTGGCCTATCAATATGATCACCGCGGCTTGAAGCTGGCCGAGATACTTGGCGCTGGCAATACCGCTGCTGTCAAACACACGCAATATGATGCCTTTGGTCGCGCTATTGCGGTCACCGATGGCAATGGCAAGACCACCAGCAATCAGTATGACCTCAAGGGTCGTCTGATTGTCACCACCAATAGTGATGGTGCGCAGCAAACCATGATTTACGACGCCTTTGATCGCACTCTGCAAATCAAAGATGCACTGGGACATGCGACGACTTACGTCTATGACGATTCATATCACACCCTCAAAGTCACGACACCAGAAGGGGTTGTCAGCACGACGCAATTCGATGGTGATGGTTATGCCAATAAGAAGATCTATTTTGTAGAAGATTCTAGCGGCAGGACCGAAACCTATGGCTACAATAATGACGGTAGTCTTGCCAATGAATTACGCGCATCTCCCAACTCGTCTTTTAGTTATTTCTATGATGATGGAGGGCGTGTAAGCCAGACGAATGATGCTTATGGCCGGGTTACTGTATTTACTTACGACTTAGCAAACCGTGTCCTGAGCAAAGTCTTTGAACCTACGGGCCTGAATCTTAAAACCAGCTATGTCTATACAGACAATGGCCGTACGGTGACGGTGACCGAGCCTAACGGCACGGTGACCAGGACAGAATATGATTTGAATGGTCAACTGGCACGTGTCACCATCGATCCAGATGGCCTCAAGCTGCAAACTGAATATACCCATGATGCCAAGGGCAGGGAATTGGCGGTTGCCCATAGCCAGGGCGGTGTTGTAGCGAATGTGGTCAAATACGTTTATAACGACAAAGGTCAGCGCATACAGGAAATCAAAGACCCGGATGGTCTGGCCCTGGTCACTGCCTATGATTATGATGGAGCGGGTAATACTATCCACGTCACTGATGGCAATGGTCATGTCAGCACCTATGCCTACGATGCAGAAAACCGCTTGCTCAGCACCACTGATGCATTAGGTCATGTCAGCAGCAATGTATATGACCTGAACGGCAATAAAGTCAGCAGTACCGATGGCCTCGGCAACACCACCAAATACAAATACGATCAAGACAATCGCCTGCTGGAACAAACCAGCCCGCTAGGCGTCACGATCAGCTACACCTATGATGGTGCGGGCAACCGTATTACCGCAACGGATGGCAATGGACAAGTCACAAAGTATACCTATAACCTTGCGCATCAGTTAACGACTGAAACTGACGCCCTGGGGCGGGTGCGCACTTTTAACTGGAACCCTTTTGGTCAGGTGACTGGTGGCTACCTGTGGGACAGGGGTTCTTTCCTCAATTCCTATGATAATGCTAACCGTCTGACGGGCGAATCCTATTCCGAAAAACAATTTACTTATACCTATGATGCATCCGGCAATCGCCTGAGCAAGACGCAATCTAGTAGCAACGTGACCACGACCTATGCCTACGATGCAGCAGGCAGGTTGATCAAAGAAACTGATCCGGAAGGCAATGCCAATAGCTACACCTATGATGCCATGGGTAATCGCCAGACTGTTACCGATGCCCGTGGCAATGTCAGGTCTTATCGCTATGACGGTGCGAATCGCCTGATCCAGGAAACCGATGCTCTGGGTAATATCACCCAGTATAGCTATGATGCGGCGGGCAACCGTGTTGGCGTGACCCAGGCTAATGGCGGTCAAGTCACCTTGGCCTATGATGCGGACAATCAACTGGTCAAAGTGACGGATGCACTGGGCAATATCACCAGTTTTGGCTATGACAATAACCATAACCGCACCAGCATGATCGATGGGTTGGGCAATGTGCGAGGCTACAAGTTTGATGCGGCCAATCGCTTGATTGCCGAGACCGATGCTCTGGGTAAGACCAAGTCCTATACCTACGATAACAATGGCAATCGTGCTTCACTGACGGATGAAAATGGCAATGTCACGCTCTATGAGTACGATAAAGTCAATCGCCTGAGTAAGGAAACCAATGCAGTAGGGCAGGTCAAGCTGTATACCTATGATGTGATGGGTAATATTGCCACCACTACCGAAAATGGCGTTGTCACACAAAAAGACTATGCCTATAGTTTGTCCGGTAAAGTTTCTCACAGCTACGACAATACGACAGGCCTGGATGGCGACATACAATACAACTACGATTACTATACCAAGGATTTGATCGCTGTTGTCAATAACAGGCGCCTAGCCCAGACTCAATATACTCGCGATAAAAACGGCAGGATACTGACAGAAAAAACAGGCGTCTACGTTATTTTAACAAAAACCTTCGTCTACGATGCGACCGGTAATTTAGTCAAGTCTACAGACAAAATGGGCAGGGCAACGACCTATGCCTACGATGCCCTCAACCGTTTGACAAAACAGACCGACCCCCTGGGTTACACCAAGCTCTACGCCTATGATGCCATGGGTAACCGTAGCAGCATCACTGATGAAAACGGTCACACCACCAGTTTTGCTTACGATCTCGACAACCAGCTCATTAGCCAGACCGATGCCCTCGGCCAGATAACACACTATAGTTACGATGCCGCGGGCAATCGTACCGCCATGACAGATGCGCTGGGCCAGACCACACAGTATGCCTATGATGCCAATCACCGCCTGATTGCGCAAACTGATGCCATCGGCAACAAAACCAGCTACACCTATGATAATGTCGGCAACTTGCTTGAAACCAAGGATGCCAAAGGCTATACCAGCAAAACTGCCTATGATGCGGGCAATCGCGTCATCAGTAAAACGGATGCACTAGGCGGTATCGAGACCTATACCTATGACACGGTGGGCAATCTTGCCACCGTCACTGATGCCAATGGTCATACGACGACCTATGCCTACGATACCAGCCATCGTCTGACGAGCAAGACCGATGCACTCGGTAAGGTCACTAACTATAGCGAATCCATCTATGACAGGGATCAGGAAAGGATTTCGGTAACAGACGCAAACGGCAATATTGTCAATGACATCTATACGACTGATGGCCAGCATCTCATGCATGGCAATGCCTCTGCGTGGGTCTACAATGTCTACGATTACGCTGGCAATAAAATAAAGTCAACAGATGAAAACAGCAAAGTCACCAACTATACCTATGATGACAAAAACCGCCTGACCAGCAAGACCGATGCACTCGGCAATAAAGTCAGCTATGAATACGATGGTGTTGGCAACCTGACCAAACTGACGGACGCCAATGGCAAGGTCACCACCTATGTGTATGATGCCAACAACCAGCTTATCAGCACCACCGACGCGCTGGGCAATGTACAAAGCCAGACCTATAATGCGGTAGGTAAGCTTACTAGCCAAACTGATGGCAATGGCAATAAAACCAGCTATTACTACGATGCGGATAATCGTCTCAGCAAAACGGTGGACGCCATGGGTGTGGCTGAAACCTATACCTATGATAGTGTAGGCAACCGCACAGCGGTGACTGACCGCAATGCTCACACCACCAGCTACGACTATGATGGCAAACATCAACTGAGTAAGCTGACCTCAGCACTTGGTTTCGGTGAAAGCTATGCCTATGACAAAGTCGGCAACCTGACCGCTGTCACCAACAAAAATGGTTTCACTACCCTTTATGACTACGATGCCGACAGTCGCATCATCAAGAAAACCGATGCCCTCGGTTTCAGCACCAGCTATACCTACGACAATGTCGGTAACTTGCTCAAGGAAATCAACACCAACGGTGTCGTCATCACCAGCAACACCTATGATGACCACAACCGTCTGATTAACACCGTCGATGCCCTCGGTAAGGCAACTTCCTATACCTACGACAACGTCGGCAATCGCCTGACGATGAGCAATGTCAATGGCAACCTGACCAGCTATACTTACGATGCCATCAATCGCCTGACCGTGGTGACCGATGCCTTGTATAAAACCACACGCTACGCCTACGACGCTGCCAGCAACCGTACCAAAGTCACGGATAAAAATGGTAATGACACGACCTATGCCTATGACAGCCTGAACCGCGTCACGACCGAGACCGATGCACTCGGCAAAGTCACCTCTTATATCTATGATGCTGCGGGCAACCGCACCCAGGTCACTGATGCCAATGGGCACGCAACGACACTCGCCTATGATGCGGACAACCGTTTATCGAGCATCAAAGATGCCCTGGGCCAAGTCACTGCCTACGAATATGATGGTGTAGGCAATAGGAGCAAAGTAGTTGATGGCAATGGCCATGCAACAACTTACACCTACGATGCCGACAACCGCCTGCTTACTGAAAAAGATGCCCTGGGCCATATCACCAGTTACGAATACGACCCTATAGGCAATCGTAGCAAAGTCATTGATGCCAATGGCCACGCCACCAGCTATACCTACGATGCCATGAACCGCGTCTCAGGGCAGACGGATGCACTTGGTAATGTCACCCGCCTGGAATACGATGCCTTCGGCAATCGCAGCAAAATCACCGATGCCAATGGTCATGCCAGCAGCTACACCTATGACCTGAATAACCGCGTACTGACAGAAAAAGATGCCCTCGGCAACCTGACCAGCTATACCTATGATGCCATGGGCAACCGCCTGACATCGACAGATGCCAAAGGCAATATCACCAGCTATAGCTACGATAAGCTCAACAGACTTCTCAGCATTACCAATGCACTGAATCAGGTCACCAGCTACACCTATGATGCCGTTGGTAACCGTATCAGCAGCATCGATGCCAATGGTGTCACCACACAATATGCTTACGACGTGGTTAACCGTCAGGTCAGCGAGACCGATGCCTATAGTAAAGTCATCAGCTACAGCTATGACGCCAAAGGTAATCGCAGCAAAGTCACCGACAAAAACGGCCACGACACCCTCTACACCTATGATGCCGGTGACCAGCTTGTCAGCGTCAAAGACGCTGATGGCAATGTTACCGGCTATGCCTATGATGCCGTAGGCAAGCTGATCAAACGCACTGATGCCAACGGTCATGTCACTGCTTACACCTATGACGCAGCCAACCGCTTGCTCAGTGAAAAAGACCCTCTGGGTCAAATCACGTCCTACGACTATGATGCCGTAGGCAATCGCACCAAGATGACAGACCGTAATGGCCATGTCACCACCTACAGCTATGACGCAGACGACCGACTCGTTAGCGAAAAAGACCCTCTCGGTTTTATCACTACTTATGCCTACGATGCGGTAGGCAAGCGCAGCAAAGTCACCGATAAAAACGGTCATGCCACCAGCTATAGCTATGATGCGGATAACCGCCTGAGCAGTCAGACCGATGCCCTGGGTAATATCACCAGCCTCAGCTATGACGTCAATGGCAACCGCAGCATAGTCACAGATGCCAAAGGCAATGTCACCAGCTTTGCCTACGACAAACTGAACCGCCTGATCAGCCAGACCGATGCCCTGGGTAAAGTCACGACCTATACCTACGATGCCGTCGGTAATCGTCTCAGCACCACTGATGCCAATACTCACGTCAACAGCGCCACTTACGACAAGCTCAATCGTCTCATTACCCAGACGGATGCGCTCGGTAAAGTCACTACCTATGCCTATGATGCCGTTGGTAACCGCATCAGCACGACCAATGCCAGGTTAGCCCTTACCACCTATACCTACGATGCAGCCAACCGTCTCGTGGCACAGACCGACGCCCTGGGCAAGATCAGCCGTGTTGACTATGACGCGGCAGGCAACCGTACCACACTTACCGATGCCAATGGCAATGCCGTCAGCTATACCTATGACGCCAATGACCGCCTCGTCAGTGAAAAAGACGCCCTCGGCAATATCACCGGCTATGCCTATGATGCTGAAGGTAACCGTACTACCCGTACCGATGCCAATGGTCATGTCACCACCTACAGCTATGATGCCGACGACCGCCTCGTCTCAGAAAAAGACCCACTAGGCTATGTCACCGCCTATGAATATGATGCCGTCGGCAAGCGTACTAAAGTCACCGATGCCAACGGTCATATCACCACCTACAGCTATGATGCAGACAACCGCGTCATTAGCCAGACGGATGCCCTGGGTAATGTCAGCAAAATAGAATACGACGCCCTCGGTAATCGTAACAAAGTGACGGATGCCAATGGGCATGCGACCAGCTACACCTACGCCGCAGAAAACCGTCTTGCCAGTGAAACCGATGCCCTGGGCAATGTTACTAGCTACGGCTATGATGCCGTTGGCAATCGCATCACCAGTACCGATGCGAACCTGCACGTCACCACTTACAGCTATGACGCCAATGACCGTCTGATCACAGAAAAAGACGCACTCGGCAATCTCACCAGCTACACCTATGACGAAGTCGGTAACCGGGTCACCATTACTGACAGGAATAAGCACATCAGCACTCTGGCGTATGACCTGCTCAATCGCCTCACCAGTGAAACCGATGGCACAGGTGCTGCAACCAGCTATGTCTACGACAATGTCGGCAACCGCACCAAAGTGACTGACGGCAATGGTCATGCGACCAGCTATGTCTATGATGCAGCCAACCGCCAGACCAGCAAGACAGACGCGCTCGGCAAAATAACGACTTATGCCTATGATGCCGTCGGCAATCTTAGCAACGTCACTGATGCCAACCTGCACAGCACCACCTACATCTATGATGCCGATGACCGTCTTATCAGCGAAACCGATGCACTGGGCAATGTCACCAAGTATGCCTATGATGGTATCGGCAAACTGATCAAGCGCACCGACGCCAATGGTCATGCCACCAGCTTCGTCTATGATGCCATCAACCGCCTGCTCACAGAAACAGACCCACTGGGTCTGGTGACTGCCTATGCCTATGATGCTATTGGTAACCGTACCCAACTCACCGATGCCAATGGCCACGCCACAGCTTACACCTATGATGCTGACAACCGCCTTCTCACTGAAAAAGATGCTCTGGGCAACGTCACATCCTATGAATATGATGCCGTAGGCAAGCGCAGCAAAGTCACCGACGCCAACAAGCACGTCACCAGCTTTGCCTACGATGCTGACAACCGCCTCATCAGCCAGACTGATGCACTCGGTAAAGTCACCACCTACGACTACGATGCCGTAGGCAATCGCAGCAAAATGACTGACGCCAATGGCCACGTCACGACCTACACCTATGATGGTGTGAATCGTCTCTCCAGCGTCACCGACCCGCTGCGCAACACCAGCTACCTGACTTATGACGGCATAGGCCTCTTGCTGAGTCGCAATGACGGCATAGGCCACGTTACCAGCTTCAGTTATGACGCTGCCAACCGCCTCATCAAACAGACCGACGGCCTGGGTAATTTCAGTACCTTCGACTACGATGCCGTTGGCAATCGTATCAAAATGACGGATGCGAATGGCAACGTCACATCTTACGTCTATGATGCTGACAACCGCCTGACCAGCCAGACCGATGCACTTGGTCATACCACCAGCTATGTCATGGATGCTGTTGGCAACCGCATCAAACTGTTTGATGCCAACAACCATGCTTCCAGCTTTGAATATGACGCAGATGACAGGCTCATCAGCCAGACCGATGCCCTGGGTTACACCACCAGCTTTGCTTATGACGGCGTAGGCAAACTCCTTAAACGTACTGACGGTAATGGTCACAGCACCAGCTACATCTATGATGAAGTCAATCGCCTGCTAAGCGAGATTGACCCCATGGGCTTCATGACATCCTATGTCTATGATGCTGTCGGCAAGCTCACCAAGCGCACCGATGCCAATGGGCACGAAACCAGCTACACCTATGATGCTGACAATCGCCTCGTCACAGAAAAAGACGCCTTAGGCAATCTGACGAGCTATGAGCTGGACGCTGTCGGTAATCGCCTCAAAGTCACCGATGCCAACAAACATGTGACTACTATGGCCTATGATGCAGACGATCGCCTCATTACCCAGACCGATGCACTCGGCAATGTCATCAGCTTTGTCTATGACGCAGTCGGTAACCGCACTAAAGTCACTGACGCCAATGGCCATGCCACCCAGTTTGCCTACGACAAGGCCAATCACCTCATCAGTAAAACCGATGGCTTCGGTGCAGTGACGTCCTATGCTTACGACAAACAAGGCAATCTCATCAGCCTGACTGATGGTAAAGGCGCAGTGACCACCTATGACTATGATGCTGCCAACCAGCTCATCAGCCAGAAAGATGCCCTGGGCAAGATCACTACGTTTGAATACGATGCCGTCGGCAAGCGCAGCAAAATGACGGATGCCAATGGCAATATCACCAGCTACACCTATGATGCTGACAATCGTCTCGCCACAGAAAAAGACGCTCTTGGCAACGTCACCAGCTATGCCTATGACGCCGTTGGCAACCGCATCAAGAAAACTGATGCCAATGGTCACATCACGACCTATACCTATGATCTGGATGACCGCCTCATCAGCGAAAAAGATCCGTTAGGCTATATCACGGCTTATCAGTACGATGCAGTAGGCAAGCGCACCAAGCTTACCGATGCGCAGGGTAATGCTACGACCTTTGCTTATGATGCAGATGACCGCCTCATTAGCCAGACCAATGCACTTGGCGAGATTACCAGCTTTGAATATGACGCCGTTGGTAATCGCAGTAAAGTCACCGATGCCAATACCCAGGCGACCAGCTATACCTACGATGCTGCCAATCGTCTGGTCACGCAAACGGATGCGCTCGGTAATGTCACAGCCTATGGTTATGACGCAGCTGGCAACCGCATTACCGTCACTGACCCCAAAAAGAATGTCACCACCTTTGACTATGATGCTGACAACCAGCTCATCACCGAAAAAGACGCGCTGGGCAATAGCACCAGCTATGCCTATGACGCCGTTGGCAATCGCACCAAAGTCACCGACAGGAACAAACAAGCCACCAGCTATGCCTATGATGCACTGAACCGTCTCATCACCGTCACCAATGCGCTGACGGAAGTGACGACCTATGACTACGACAATGTTGGCAACCGCATCAAGACCAAAGATGCCAATGGCAATGCCACCAGCTATGTCTACGATGCCAGGAATCGCCTGTTGAGTCAGACCGATGCACTCGGCAACATCAGCAAGCTTGAATACGATGCAGTAGGTAACCGCACCAAACTCACCGATGCCAATGGCAATACAACCACTTACACCTATGATGCCGATGACCAGCTTATCAGCGAACAAGACCCGCTCGGCAAAGTCACCAGCTACGCCTACAATAAAGTAGGCAAGTTGACCGGGCGTACAGACGCCAATGGCCATGCCACGACCTACACCTATGACGCCGTTTATCGCCTCACCAACGAAAAAGACCCGCTCGGTAAATCCACGTCTTACACCTATGATGCTGTGGGTAACCGTACCAAGCTCACTGACAGGAACGGCAACGCCACCACCTACACCTATGATGCAGACAACCGTCTGATCACAGAAAAAAATGCGCTGGACGAAACCACGTCCTATGCTTACGATGCCGCCAGCAACCGCATCAAGGCGACCGATGCTAATGGACATGCCATCACCTGGGACTATGATGCCGACAACCGCGTTATCAGCCAGACCGATGCCCTGGGTAAAATCACCAACATAGAATACGATGCAGTAGGCAACCGCACTAAAGTGACAGATGCCAACAAAAACGCCACTACGTATTCTTATGACGCACTGAACCGACTGGCCAAAGAAACCGATGCCCTCAGTAAATTCATCAGCTATTCCTATGACAAGGTCGGTAACCGTAGCAAGATCATCGACAAGAACGGTCATGAAAACAGCTTCATTTACGACAATGCCAACCATCTCATCAGTGAAACGGATGCCATGGGCCAGCTCACCAGCTATGCCTATGATGCTGTCGGCAACCGCGTCAAGACCACCGATGCCAATAAGCACGTCACCAGCTACAGCTACGACGCCAATAATCGCCTTGCTACCCAGACCGATGCCCTCGGCCAGCTCACCCGCATAGACTATGACGCCGTCGGTAACCGCAGCAAAGTCACCGATGCCAATGGCCATGCCACCAGCTATGCCTACGACGCCGATGATAAACTCATCAGCCAGACCGATGCCCTCGGTAACGTGACATCCTATGTCCTTGATGCAGAAGGAAACCGCACCAAGCTGACCGATGCCAATGGCAATGCCACCACCTATACCTATGATGCGGTCTACCACCTGACCAAGGAAACAGATGCCCTTGGCCATATCACTGCCTATGAATACGATGCCGTTGGTAACCGCAGCAAAGTCACCGATGCCAATGGCCATGCTACCAGCTATATCTATGACGCCGTTGACCGCCTGGCCAGCCGTACCGACACCATGGGCAAGACAGCCAGCTTTACCTATGATGCAGCGGGTAACCGCCTCACTGCCAAAGATGAAAACGGCAATACCGTCACCTATGTCTATGACCTCATCAATCGCCTGAGCAGCCAGACCGATGCACTCGGTTATGTGACTGCATTTGAGTATGATGCCGTTGGCAACCGCAGCAAACTGACAGACCAGAATGGCAATGTCACCAAATATGGCTACGACAGCAATGATCGTTTGTTGACGGTGACGGATGCATTGAGTGGCTTGACCCAATATAGCTATGATGCGGTCGGTAACCGTACCAAAGTAACGGATGCCAACAACCACAGCAACTACTTCCAGTACGATGCCATCAATCAGTTGGTCACGACACTCGATGCGGAAGGCTACGTCATCAGCAACAGCTATGACAAGGTCGGCAAACTGCTGAGCCGTATCCACTTTGCTACCCGCTTTACTACCGTGGGCTGGAATGGCAGCACGGCCATTAGCGTCAACAGTAATGCCACGCTCGACCAAAGCGAAAGCTTTGCGTACGACGCCGTCAATCGCCAGGTTCAGCATACGGATGGAGAAGGGCATACCAGCAGCCTGAATTACGATGCCGTTGGCAATGTCATCAACAGTAGCGATGCAAACGGCCATACCACCACCATGGTGTATGACGCTGTCAATCGCATGACCACACAGACCAATGCCATCGGTGCCATCAATAAACTGGAATACGATGCCGTCGGCAACCGCACCAAACTTACCGATGCACTCGGCAATGCCACCAGCTTTAGCTATGACGCCAATAACCGCCTGAGCACCAGCACTGCCGCCAATGGCCTCATCACTGCATTTACCTATGATGGCATAGGTAGCATGACCAGCCGTACCGAAGCCTCAGGCACAGGTCAAGCCGCAAAGACCAGCTGGACCTACAATGCCGCCAACCAAAAAGTCAAGGAAACCGATGCCCTTGGTGGTGAGACGACCTATGTCAACGACAAGGCCGGTAAGCTCGTCAAACTGACCGATGCCCTTGGCAATAATACTAGCTATGAGTATGACGCCAAGAACCGCCTGGTCAAGACAACAGATGCACTTGGCTTTGCTAGCGTCCTTACCTACGACGCCAAAGACAATCTGCTGAGCAAGACCGATGGGCGCAATGGTAAAGAAACCCTGGCTTACGATGCCAATGACAGGCTCATCAGCGACACCGACCGTAATGGCAATGCCACCACCCATGCATACGACCAAAGCGGTAATGAAGTGCGCCAAACTCGTGGTGGCTTCACCGTTGAATACCGCTACAACCGCGCAGGCCAGCGTACTGGTCTGACCGATGGTAATGGCTACATGACCAATTACGTTCTTGATGCGGCTGGCAACGTCTTGCAAAGCAGCCAGCAGATTGACAAGAATGGCAAATACGCAACGACCACCTATACCTACGACAACATCAACCGTCGCGCATCACAAAAGTCAGCCGAAGGCTACCTGACCACCTTTACCTACGACCTCGTCAATAACCTCACAGCTAAAACTGGGCACACCAACATCAACGCCGGTGGGGCAGGGGATGTCGCCTATACCCAAAGCTATCGTTACGACAATGTCTATCACATGACAGGCATGACCGATATCAATGGTGCAGTCAGTAGCTACAGCTACGACAACCTGGGTAACCGTAACAGCGTCACCCAGTACATCGGTACTCCGCAAGAACGCAACTCCACCAGCAGCTATGACTTGTTGAGCCGCAAGGTCACTGACACTGATGTACTTGGCAAAGTCAGCAGCTACCAGTACGATGCTGTTGACAATCTGCTCGTCATGACCGACGGTGACCGTGTCACCACCAATGTCTATGATGCTGTCCATAATCTGGTCAAGAGTACCAATGCTCTGGGTCATGTCAGCCTGTTTGAATATGATGCCAACGGTAACAAGATCAGGCAGACAGTCGCCGCAGGTCTGGGTGAAGAACAGCGCTTCATCTACTCCTACGATGCAGAAAACCAGCTCGTCCTCAGCACCAACCTGAGCATGGGCAGCCTTAAAACTGCCATCGCCTATGATGCCCTGGGTAACCGCATCAGCATCGCCGAAGTCAATGGCAGTACCCTCAGTGAACAGACCTTCCACTACGATGCCAACCACAAGGTCGACAGCAGTACCGACAAAGCCCATGTCAAGACTACCTACGCCTATGATGGTGCTGGCAACCTCCTCAGCAGCACAGAAGCAAAAGGCGTGGCGGGTAAAGAGCGCACCACCAACTACCGTTACAACCTCGACAACCAGCTCGTTGGCATCACTGACCCCATGGGCTTTAGCAGCGGCTTTGTGGTCGATGGTCGTGGCAATCGCCTGCAAATCCGCGATGCCGAAGGTCATCTCACCACCCAAGTTTTTGACATCAGTAGCCACCTCCTCACGACCAGGACAGAAACCGGCAAACTTGACAGCAAGACCTATGACATCGCGGGCAACCTGAGCAGCAACACCACAGCCAAGACCGATGGTAGCGAGGTGCGTACCACTACCTACGCCTATGATCTGAAAGACCGTCTTACGACAACGGTCGATGGCGAAGGCTATCTGAGCAGCATCACCTACGACCTGTATGATAATAAGCTGACCGTCACCAGCGGCCTCTATGCTGCAACACCGGCGACGCCAGCCAACCTGGCCGCATCAGCCTCAACTCCTGCCTCAACTCCTGCCTCCACACCACTCAGCGCCACTCAGCGCCAGCGATGCCGCCAAGGCCGCCCTGGCCAAGCCATCCACCCGCAGTGCCATCTATGACAAGCTCAATCGCCTCATCAGCAGCACTGACGGCGAAGGTAATATCACCACCTATGGCTACGATGCCCGTGGTAACCGCACCAGCGTCACCGAAGCCAGCAATACCCGCCCGGCGACCACTGCCTATACCTATGACGGTGCTGACCGCGTCATCAAAGTCGTCAGCCCCGAAGGTGCAGAAACGGTCTACACCTATGGTGAAAAAAGCAGTACCAAACCGGCCAGTGAATTGCGCAAGAACCGCTTTGGACCGGCCGTCACCACCACCTATGATTACGATGCCAATGGTCGCCTGATACAAGAAAATATCGCCGGTGTCAGCCTCATCCAACATGCGTTTGATGTCCTTGGCAATGAAATCAGCACCACCAATGGCACCCAGACCATCCAGCATGAATATGATGCCGATGGCAGGGAAACCGCCAGCATAGACAATGCCGGCAAACGCACCGAATACACCTATGACAAAAACGGTAACCGCCAAAGTGTCAAGGATGCCAAGGGCAACACCAGCTACTTCTGGTATGACGCCGACAAACGTATGGTCGCCAGCCTTGATGCAGAAGGCTACCTGACCAGCTATCAGTACGACAGTGCCGACAATCGCACAGGCATGACCCAGTACGCCAGCCGTTATAGCGGTAACGTCAGCGTCAGCCAGTTACCCCAGGCAGTACAACAAGCCATGGATCGCAGCATCCTGGCTGAGTATGATAAAAACAACCACATCATCGCCCAGACCACAGCGGACCATGTGCGTACTGAATTCGTCACTGATGGCGCTGGTAACAAGGTACTCGATAAAAACTTCATTGGTACTGCCGTCAGACGCGACACCAGCTACAGCTATGACAAAAACGGTCGCCTGCTGAGCAAGACCACCGCAGATGGCGTGACCACCCAATTTGGCTACGATGGTGCAGGCCGCGTCATCGTCGAACAATTGCTCAAGTCTGGAGAAGTTACCCGCAGTACCCTGTACATCTATGACCTTGACGGCCACCGCGTCTGCACCACCCTCGACCCATCCGGCCTGGCCATCTCCCAGACCCAAAAAGTCGATGATCTGGGCAATGTCATTGAAAGCCGCGACGGTGAAGGCCGCCTGACAACCCGTCAGTACGACCTCATGGGCCGCCTCAAAGAAGTCCGGGATGCCTCCAGCAACCTGCTGCAATCCTTCGACTACGACCTCAACGGCAATATCATCAATGAATACGGCAAGGATGGCCATAAAACCTATAGCTATGATGCCAATAACCGTCGCACCAGCGTCACCCTCGACAGCGTCGGCAAGTTTGAACTCGATAGTGGTTATGGCACCAGCAATGGTGTCAGCACCATGCAATACGATGCCGTTGGCAATCTCATTGAAGTCACCAATGCGGCTGGCTTTAAAACCACCAACTACTATGACCGTGACAACCGCTTAGTCGCCCAGCTTGATACCGACAATGTCTTGCATGAATTTGATTACGATGCCTTTGGTGACAAGACGGCCGAACGCATGTACATGGTACGACTGGACAAATCCGCCCATAATCCGGCGGAGCGCCCAGCCCCATGGCCAGGAGAAGTGCGCATCTATGGCTTTGAATACGACCTCATGGGCAGACAGGTCCGCAAAGTCTATCCGCAAGTCATCATTACCCACCTGGGTAATAGCGATACGGCCAACCCGAATGCCAGCAAAGCATCAGAAAACCCGGAAGAAACCGCCCGCTACGATGCCGCCGGTAATGTCATCGAATCCGTCGCCACCAATGGTGGTCATACCTATGGCTATTACGATGCGGCAGGCCGCATGGTGGCACAAGTTGATGCCCTGGGTTATCTGTCCCGCTTTGACTATGACAAGAGCGGCAACCTGCTGCAAAAGCGCATGTACACCGCAGCAGTTGACATCAGCAAGCTCGATCCTAACCAGATCCCGGTTGCCGTCGGTGGCAAAGTTGCCACCACCAACTACCTCTATGATGCTG
Source organism: Undibacterium sp. JH2W (assembly GCF_049340425.1). Taxonomy (NCBI): domain Bacteria; kingdom Pseudomonadati; phylum Pseudomonadota; class Betaproteobacteria; order Burkholderiales; family Oxalobacteraceae; genus Undibacterium; species Undibacterium sp. JH2W. Next base: position 38,246 of record NZ_JBMPOT010000030.1, read on the forward strand.
CCAACCGCCTGATAGAGCAACGCACACCTGCCGCTCTGTTGATGGACCAAAACAGCCGTGCAGAAACCAGCGATGTCACCATCACCCGTTACCGCTACGACAAGAGCGGCAACCTGGTGCAAAAAACCATCGCCGCCGGCAGCAGCGTAGAGCAGGCCGAGTACAACTACTATGACAGCCGCAACCGCCGCATTGCCAGCGTCAGCACCGGTCGTGCGCTGACCCTCTACAGCTATGACAATATAGGACACCTGCAAGCCAAGATCAGCTATGTTACCGCCGTACCTGGCAGTGTCGACCTCAATAGCGTCACTGCCAGTGCTACCGCCTTACTGCAACTGGTTGCTGCCAATGCAGGTGACAAAGCCACTCGCTACACCTATGACGCCCGGGGCCAGGTCACTAGCGAAGCCGAAGCCACTTCCCAGGCCAGCGCAACAGCCAAAGATGCTGACAGCTTCAACATTGCCTTCACCACGGCCTACACCAAGAACTACCAGTACGATGCCCTTGGCAACCGTACCCTGTTGGATGACAACGGTCGCGTCACCCGTTCGCAATACGATGCCGCCAATCGCGTCACCCACATCGTCGGCCCTGACGGCACAGGCTCACGCCAGGCCTATGACGCTGCTGGTAATGTCACCCATAGTGTCACTGGTGAACGTGCCAGCGAAGCCATTACCGCTACCAATGTACACGCCAGCCTCAGCGATGCCTTGAGCACCACCCTCAACATCAGCTACCACCTCAGTGACTTGCGCATTCCGTCCTATGTGGTGTGGGACAGCGTCTCGCATGCCACCCTGGATGGGTATACCAACAAGTCAGAACTCACCATCAATGGCAACTCGCAAGACGGCTACAGCAATATCCCCCGTCCTGCCTATAACAGCACCACCTACTACCGCGTGGTCACCCAGGACAAGGCGGGTAACCTTGCCTATAGTGCCGAAATCAAGCTCGACATGCCGCCCGAAGTACAGGACGTCAAAGCCAGCGTTGACCAATATGGTCAGGTGCATGTCAAAGCCCGCTTCGGCCCTGGTCTTGCCAGCCCGGCCCTGATCTATGGCCCCAAAGGCGCGACCACCTCCTCAGTACCCATGAGCGCCGTTGGCGATGGTTACTACGAAGGTATCCTGTCGGCAGCGCTCGACCCCAATACCCTGGCCTTCCGCCTTGGTTGGCAAAACGCCAATGGTGTCGCCTTCGCCAGTACAGAACAAAGCTTTGAAGCCCCGGCCAAACGCCAGGGCAGCATCAACACCCTGTCCGAAGTCAGCACCAGCAAAGGTTTATTGCTCAAGTTCGACAGCCAGATGCAACCGCTGGGGGCCACCAACATCAGCCTTCTGACAGCCAAATGGCGTGTCTATAAAAAAGGCGTCAACGACGAGCCATTTGCCTCCACCGGCAATACCCTCGACAATGGCCAGTACCACCTCGTCCTGGGCGACACCAAGGCCATGAATGCAGGCGTGGAATATGAAATCCTGGTCGAAGGCGTAGACCAGGACGGCAAAGAAGTCATTGTCGACCACATGGTCTACAAAATGACTGGCAACACCGCCACCAGCACTGCCTACAACACCGTTGCCTGGTCAGCGCCACCGGATGGTGACTCCCAGGTCATCATCGTCAAAGGCCAGCCAGTTGACACCGAACGCCTCAAAGGCAAAGCCCCGGTCGCCAACGACCCCGGCAAACCGGGCGAAGACGACCGCGTCATCGCCCACTTGCCCCTGTCCGTCAATAGCAGCGCGGTGGGCATCTACTACAGCAACCACAACGAAGACCAGAACCAGACCGGCATCAGCAGCAGCAAATGGATGGAATGGGTTCCCAACTTCGTCAATGGCGAAGACAAAGGCTACTGGGTCCACAAAGGCTACGACCTCAGCCTCTACACCATCCTGCCCGCCAGCGACAGCAGCCGCATGGCCACAGGCTTGCACTTCTCTTGGGGAGATGCGGGTGCTGGCGACGGACTCAGCTTCGCCAATGACATCGTCATGGATCAATATGGTGGCGGCTTCAAGGCCGATATCAAACACATCCCGCTGCCTGCCAAAGCCATTTACTACAAAGTCTGGTATCGCGATGCCCAGGGCCATGAAGTCATCGTAGACTGGTACAAGGCCAACACCAACCTCACCAGCAGCCACCAGGCCAATAGCGAAACCGTGCTGGCCACCGAAACCGGTGCCTCCCTCAATGGTCTCGTCATGAGCAATGGCCGCTACAATGGCGGCCGCCTCAATGTTCGCCCGGCAGCAGAATTCATGGACACCATGGTCGTTGCCA
>NZ_JBMPOT010000031.1:0-39534 GCF_049340425.1 Undibacterium sp. JH2W
CATTCTTCAACAACTACCGTCCACAGTTCTACTTCCGTACAACGGACGTAACTGGTTCGATCGAGTTGCCGAAAGACAAAGAAATGGTCATGCCAGGTGATAACGTTTCTATCACTGTTAAATTGATCAACCCGATCGCGATGGAAGAAGGCTTGCGCTTCGCTATCCGTGAAGGTGGCCGTACAGTTGGTGCTGGCGTTGTTGCTAAAATCATCGAGTAATAAATAAGTAGTAAAATGTATGTCTCGCTTGGCTTGTTCAGGCGAGACATGCAGCAAATGTCAAGATGTAGGGGTGTAGCTCAATTGGCAGAGCGTCGGTCTCCAAAACCGAAGGTCGCGGGTTCGATTCCCTCCGCCCCTGCCACCATCAAGGCCACAGGCCACCGAAAGTAAATAAAGTATGTCTAATAATCCCGTTCAAACAGTTAGTACATCCAATGACAAGTACAAAGTCATCTTGGCGGTAGTGGCTGCGATTGCCGGTGTTGCTGCTTTTTATATTCTCGCTGGACAGGCAACGTGGATACGTGCCATTGCCTTGGTAGTTGGTTTGTTGGTTGCTGTTGGATTTGTCGCAACTTCTGAAATGGGTCGTGATTTTGTCAGCTTTGCTAAAGAAGCTGTACGCGAAACCAAGAAAGTTGTTTGGCCAACACGAAAAGAAGCTGGTCAGATCACGGCTGTGGTATTTGGCTTTGTTTTGGTGATGGCGCTTTTCCTGTGGGGCACTGATCAGTTGATCGGATTTTTGTTGTATGACGTAATCCTCGGATGGAAAAAATAATGAGCGAGAACATTCAGGAAAACGAAGAAGGTACAGCACCAGCGGTGTCTGTACCTAAAAGTGCTAAAAGATGGTACGCCGTGCATGCTTATTCCGGTATGGAAAAGAGCGTGCATCGTGCATTGGTAGAGCGCATAGAACGCGCAGAGATGCAAGACAAGTTCGGTCAGATCCTGGTGCCGACTGAAGAAGTCATAGAAGTAAAAAATGGCAAGAAAGCAGTGACCGAGCGTCGCCTATTTCCTAGTTATGTCTTTGTAGAAATGGAAATGACTGACGATACCTGGCATTTGGTGAAAAACACTAGCAAGGTAACCGGTTTTATCGGTGGCAAATCAAACAAGCCTTCGCCGATACCACAACACGAAGTCGACAAGATTTTGCAGCAAATGCAAGACGGCGTAGAAAAACCTAGGCCAAAAGTATTGTACGAAGTAGGCGAGATAGTACGCATCAAGGATGGTCCTTTCACTGACTTTAACGGCAATGTCGAAGAAGTCAATTATGAGAAATCCAAAGTCCGCGTCACCGTCACCATCTTCGGCCGTGCAACGCCAGTTGAACTGGAATTTGCCCAGGTTGAAAAAGTTTAAGATCAGTATTCACGTTTGACCTGTACGTAATAAAGCAATTTGTTGAAACGGGTCAGAGCGTTGTTTGTGTAATGCAGGCAACTCTCAGCAGGCGGAGGAGCCTGTTAGTGTGAAAAGACATTGACAGGCGCTACTACTCATTTTTTGAAGGAGCCAAACATGGCAAAGAAAATCATTGGTTTTATCAAGCTGCAAGTGCCAGCTGGTAAAGCAAACCCATCCCCACCTATCGGTCCAGCTCTGGGTCAACGTGGTTTGAATATCATGGAATTCTGCAAAGCGTTCAACGCGCAGACCCAAGGTATGGAACCAGGCATGCCTATCCCTGTTGTTATTACCGCATTTGCTGACAAGTCTTTCACATTCGTGATGAAGACTCCTCCAGCAACTTACATGATCAAAAAAGCAGCTGGCATCACTAAAGGTTCTGCAAAACCACATACAGACAAAGTTGGCAAAATCACTCGCCAGCAAGCTGAAGAAATCGCGACAGTTAAACGCGCTGATTTGACAGCAGCTGATATGGACGCAGCTGTGCGTACTATTGCTGGTTCTGCTCGTTCCATGGGCATCACGGTAGAGGGTCTGTAATGGCTAAGTTATCTAAAAAAGCAAAATTGCTGGCAACGAAAGTTGACCGTCTGAAAGTGTATCCATTTGACAATGCTATTGCTTTGATCAAAGAATGCGCAACAGCAAAATTCAACGAATCCATCGACGTATCCGTACAACTGGGCGTTGATCCTAAGAAATCTGACCAGGTTGTTCGTGGCGCAGTGGTATTGCCAGCTGGTACAGGTAAAACAGTACGCGTCGCCGTATTTGCACAAGGTGCAAAAGCGGAAGAAGCGAAAGCTGCTGGTGCTGATATCGTTGGTATGGAAGATTTGGCTGAACGCGTTAAAGCTGGCGACATGCCATTTGACGTAGTGATCGCTTCTCCAGACACTATGCGTATCGTTGGTACTCTGGGTCAGATCCTGGGTCCACGCGGTTTGATGCCTAATCCTAAAGTCGGTACAGTGACTCCTGACGTAGCTACTGCAGTTAAAAATGCAAAAGCTGGTCAAGTTCAATACCGTACAGACAAAGCAGGTATCATCCACACAACAATCGGCCGTAAGTCGTTTGCTGATGGTGACCTGAAGTCCAACCTGGTTGCACTGATCGAAGCTTTGAACAAAGCTAAACCAGCATCCAGCAAAGGTGTGTATCTGCGTAAAGTATCCATCTCATCCACTATGGGTGCAGGTGTACGTGTAGATCACGCTAATCTGGCAGGCTAAGAATTAAGTCCCTGCATCGTTTGATGCAGGGCGCATCTTTGGGCTGGATGTTTTGAACAAACATCCAGAGTGTCAAAGACCGTTGGGCCAAGTGTAAGAGGGCAGTTTTTCAAGCATGAGGTTAATATCTGAAGAGCAATCGACAGGTCCCAACGCAGATGGTGTACCCGAACAAGTTTTGTAGTGATTACTGGTCCCCCAGTGAAACTCCTAACTTCGGACGCCGTGTTCGAAACGATATGAGGGAAGTACATCATTCCGGTGTATGGACTGAATATCATTAATGGAGGTTGACCGTGAGTCTCAATCTGAATGACAAAAAAGCCGTCGTCGCTGAAGTCTCTGCAAAAGTAGCAACTGCACAGACTATCGTCGTGGCCGAATATCGTGGCATCCAGGTCGGTCATTTGACGCAATTGCGTGCTAGCGCACGCGCTCAAGGCGTATACATGCGTGTGTTGAAAAACACATTGGCACGTCGCGCTGTTGAGGGAACTGCATTTGCAAGTCTCGCTTCTGAAATGACTGGTCCGTTGATTTATGCAATCTCGGAAGATGCTGTTGCTGCTGCTAAAGTCGTTCAAGACTTTGCAAAAAGCAATGACAAACTGGTTGTTAAAGCGGGTAACTATGCAGGCAAATCGCTGGATAAAGCTGGCGTTGTCGCATTGGCAAGCATTCCTAGCCGTGAAGTATTGTTGGCGCAAGTGGTTGGCATGATGCAGGCTCCTGTATCTGCTTTCGCACGTGCTCTGGCAGCCGTCGCAGCACAGAAAGAAGCAGGTTCTCCTGCAGCACCAGTAGCTGAAGAAGCTGCTGAAGCTGTCGCAGAATAAGTTTTTTTCCGTCAAATACCGTATCAATGTAATTAATTAATTGGAGTTTCAAATGGCAATTAGCAAAGACGATATCCTGGAAGCCGTAGGCGCGATGTCCGTAATGGACCTGAACGACTTGGTAAAAGCTTTCGAAGAAAAATTTGGCGTATCCGCAGCAGCAGTAGCAGGTCCAGCATCTACTGGTCCAGCAGCTGTTGTTGAAGAACAAACAGAATTCAACGTAATTCTGGCTGAAGTTGGCGCAAACAAAGTTGGCGTCATTAAAGCAGTTCGTGAAATCACTGGTCTGGGCTTGAAAGAAGCTAAAGATCTGGTTGATGGCGCACCAAAAGCAGTTAAAGAAGCAGTTTCCAAAGCTGATGCTGACGCAGCTAAGAAAAAACTGGAAGATGCAGGCGCGAAAGCCGACATCAAGTAATTCAGGTATCATGGCAAGTCTTCGGATTTGCCCAAGTCAAAGACAGGAATCCTCTTGGAAGAGAGGGTTCCTCTTTGGCTTCTTTGTCGTTCAGGGTTGTTTAGCTGTTTATTAAGACCGAGGGTTGAGACTTGAGGTTTTTTTGTCACAGAGTTGCTATGCGTTGTTTTTGTGACAAAAATCCTGAATTCTCTATCCTTCCTTGCCACTCACGGAGTGTCCATGCACTACTCATTTACTGAGAAGAAGCGTATTCGTAAATCTTTTGCGAAGCGCGCCAACGTCCACAACGTTCCGTTCTTACTGGCGACTCAAATTGAGTCTTACCAGAGCTTTTTACAAGAAGACAGAACACCGTCAACTCGCAAAAATGAAGGCTTGCAGTCAGCCTTCACTTCGATTTTCCCTATTGTTTCGCACAATGGCTTCGCACGTCTGGAGTTCCTGTCCTACGTTTTAGGCGATCCTGCATTTGACGTCAAGGAATGTCAACTGCGTGGATTGACTTATGCATCGCCTTTGCGTGCAAAAGTGCGTCTGGTCATTCTGGACAAGGAATCGCCAACCAAGCCAGTTGTCAAAGAAATGAAAGAACAGGAAGTCTACATGGGCGAATTGCCTTTGATGACAACCACTGGTTCTTTTGTCATTAACGGTACTGAGCGCGTTATCGTGTCCCAGTTGCACCGTTCCCCTGGCGTGTTTTTTGAACATGACCGCGGCAAGACACATTCTTCCGGCAAACTGCTGTTCTCGGCAAGGATCATTCCTTATCGTGGTTCCTGGCTCGATTTTGAATTCGATCCTAAAGATATCCTGTTCTTCCGTATTGACCGCCGTCGCAAGATGCCAGTCACTATCCTGCTGCGCGCCATAGGCATGAGCAATGAACAGATACTGGCCAATTTCTTTGTCTTTGATAATTTCAGCCTGCACAATGATGGCGCAGAAATGGAATTCGTTGCTGAACGTCTGCGTGGCGAAGTTGCCCGTTTTGACATCAGCGACAAAGACGGCAAAGTCATCGTTGCCAAAGACAAACGTATCAATGCCAAGCATGTACGTGAAATCGAAGCTGGCGGTATCAAGCACATCTCCGTGCCTGAAGACTACCTGCTGGGTCGCGTCTTGGCCAAAAACATCGTTGATGCAGACACTGGTGAAGTCATCGCCAATGCCAATGATGAATTGACAGAAGAATTGCTGGGTCGCCTGCGTGATGCCAAAGTTAATGATATCCAGACTTTGTACACCAATGACCTGGATCAGGGTGCTTACATTTCCCAGACTCTGCGTGCAGATGACACAGCGGACCAGATGGCTGCCCGCGTTGCCATCTACCGCATGATGCGTCCTGGCGAACCACCAACAGAAGATTCTGTTGAAGCCCTGTTCAATGGCTTGTTCTACAGCGAAGAGCGTTACGATCTGTCCGCAGTCGGCCGCATGAAGTTCAACCGCCGCATAGGCCGTGATGAACTGACTGGTGCCATGACTTTGTCGAACGAAGACGTATTGGCTGTCATCAAGATCCTGGTTGAGCTGCGCAATGGTCGCGGTGAAGTCGATGATATCGATCACTTAGGTAATCGTCGTGTACGTTGCGTCGGTGAATTGGCTGAGAACCAGTTCCGTGCTGGTCTGGTACGTGTAGAACGTGCTGTCAAAGAGCGTCTGGGTCAGGCTGAAGCCGACAACCTGATGCCGCATGACCTGATCAACTCCAAGCCTATCTCTGCTGCGATTCGTGAATTCTTCGGTTCTTCACAATTGTCCCAGTTTATGGATCAGACCAACCCATTGTCAGAAATCACGCATAAGCGTCGTATTTCCGCCCTGGGACCAGGTGGTTTGACACGTGAGCGCGCTGGCTTTGAAGTTCGCGACGTTCATCCTACCCACTATGGCCGCGTCTGCCCGATTGAGACACCAGAGGGACCAAACATTGGTTTGATCAACTCGCTGGCGCTGTATGCACGTTTGAACGAATACGGTTTCCTGGAAACACCATACCGTAAAGTAGTCGACAGCAAAATTACATCCCAGATCGATTACCTGTCTGCGATTGAAGAAGGTCGTTACATCATCGCCCAGGCGAATGCGACGATCGATGGCGAAGGCAAACTGATCGATGAACTGGTTTCTGCCCGTGAAGCTGGCGAAACGATCCTGGTATCCCCAGAGCGTATCCAGTACATGGACGTGGCAACTGGTCAGGTGGTTTCTGTTGCGGCATCCTTGATCCCCTTCCTCGAACACGATGATGCGAACCGTGCGTTGATGGGTGCCAACATGCAACGTCAGGCTGTTCCTTGCTTGCGTCCGGAAAAAGCATTCGTTGGTACAGGTATCGAACGTACCGTGGCAGTTGACTCAGGTACCACAGTACAGGCACTGCGTGGCGGTAAAGTTGATTACATCGATGCGGGTCGTATCGTTATTCGTGTGAATGATGCTGAAGCACAGGCTGGTGAAGTCGGTGTGGATATTTACAACCTCATCAAGTACACCCGTTCCAACCAGAACACCAATATCAACCAACGTCCTATCGTCAAAGTTGGCGATCTGGTCGCAAAAGGTGACGTATTGGCCGACGGCGCATCCACAGATCTGGGCGAATTGGCCCTGGGTCAGAACATGCTGGTCGCGTTCATGCCATGGAATGGTTATAACTTCGAAGATTCGATCCTGATCTCTGAAAAAGTTGTGGCTGATGATCGCTATACCTCGATCCATATCGAAGAGTTGTCGGTTGTTGCCCGTGATACCAAACTGGGTGCGGAAGAAATCACACGTGATATCTCCAACCTGGCAGAAAACCAGCTGGCACGTCTGGATGAATCCGGTATCGTCTACATCGGTGCTGAAGTAACCGCCGGTGATACCCTGGTCGGTAAAGTGACACCAAAAGGTGAAACTCAACTGACACCAGAAGAAAAACTGCTGCGCGCCATTTTCGGTGAAAAAGCATCTGACGTAAAAGATACTTCCCTGCGCGTGCCTTCCGGCATGGTAGGTACAGTTATCGACGTACAAGTGTTCACCCGCGAAGGCATACAACGCGACAAACGTGCACAACAGATTATCGATGATGAGTTGAAGCGTTATCGCCTCGACCTGAACGATCAGTTGCGTATTGTTGAACGCGATGCATTTGAGCGTCTGGAACGTATGCTGGATGGCAAAATCGCTGATGGCGGTCCGGCCAAACTGGCAAAAGGCACCAAGATCACCAAGGAATACCTGGCCAGCGTGGATAAATACCACTGGTTCGATATTCGCCTGGCATCTGATGAAGCAGCCAATGCGCTGGTCGCGATGAAAGATTCCATCGCTGAAAAACGTCATCAGTTCGATCTGGCTTTTGAAGAAAAACGCACCAAACTGACGCAAGGCGATGAATTGCCGCCAGGCGTACAAAAAATGGTCAAGGTTTACCTGGCTGTTAAACGTCGCCTGCAACCTGGTGACAAGATGGCGGGTCGTCACGGTAACAAGGGTGTGGTTTCCCGTATCGTGCCTATCGAAGACATGCCTTACATGGCTGACGGTACACCAGCAGACATCGTGTTGAACCCACTGGGTGTTCCATCACGTATGAACGTCGGTCAGGTTCTGGAAGTGCATCTGGGCTGGGCAGCGAAAGGCCTGGGTTTGCGTATCGGCGAAATGCTGAAAGCCAAGGCCAAGGTAGAAGAACTGCGTGATTTCCTGAAGAAGATTTATAACGAATCTGGCAAGAAGGAAGACATCGACGGCTTCTCCGATGCAGAGATCCTGGAATTGACCAACAACCTGAAACATGGCGTGCCATTTGCAACACCGGTATTTGACGGTGCGCATGAAGATGAAATCCGTCGCATGCTGGATCTGGCCTTCCCTGACCATATCGCCGCACAACTGGGTATGACACCATCGAAAAACCAGGTCACCCTGTTCGATGGCCGTACTGGTGAAGCGTTTGAGCGTAAAGTCACGCTGGGTTACATGCACGTACTGAAATTGCATCATCTGGTTGATGACAAGATGCATGCACGTTCGACCGGTCCTTACTCTCTGGTCACGCAACAACCACTGGGCGGTAAAGCACAGTTCGGTGGCCAGCGTTTCGGTGAGATGGAAGTCTGGGCACTGGAAGCTTACGGCGCGTCTTACGTCTTGCAAGAGATGTTGACAGTCAAGTCCGATGACGTGAATGGCCGTACCAAAGTGTATGAAAACCTGGTCAAGGGTGACCATGTGATCGACGCTGGCATGCCTGAGTCCTTCAACGTTCTGGTCAAAGAAATCCGCTCTCTGGGTATCGATATCGATCTCGAACGTAGCTAAGAAATTTAGTTTTTTGTAATTGCGTAGTAAAGTCATCGCCCGAATAGCATTCGGGCGATGGCCGTTAAACCTGGCAAGCAGTTTGGAAGTAATGTCGTTCCCGGTATCAGCGGAACCTGCGTCGAAAAGACCTGGCTCTCCCGCTCATGCGAACAGGGTAAAGCGGCGAAGCTTCTGTTGCAGCACCATTCAGCCAACTAGCGTTTGCGCGCTTCACTGGAGTGATACACATGAAAGCTCTGCTCGATCTATTCAAGCAAGTCCAACCCAACGAACAATTCGACGCGATCAAGATTGGTCTGGCGTCTCCAGAAAAAATTCGTTCCTGGTCCTACGGCGAAGTTAAAAAGCCGGAAACCATCAACTATCGTACTTTCAAGCCTGAGCGCGATGGCCTGTTCTGCGCCAAGATTTTTGGTCCTATCAAGGATTACGAATGCCTGTGCGGCAAGTACAAACGCCTGAAACACCGCGGCGTTATCTGCGAAAAATGCGGCGTTGAAGTGACTCTGGCCAAAGTGCGTCGTGAACGCATGGGCCATATCGAACTGGCTTCCCCAACTGCACATATCTGGTTCTTGAAATCCCTGCCATCCCGTCTGGGTATGGTATTGGACATGACCTTGCGCGATATCGAACGCGTACTGTATTTTGAAGCATATGTGGTCACCGATCCAGGCATGACTCCGCTGAAAAAATGCCAGATCATGTCTGAAGATGATTACGCTGCCAAGTACGAAGAATTCGGCGACGAATTCACGGCATTCATGGGTGCTGAAGGTATCCGCGAATTACTGCGTTCCATCGACATCGACCGTGATGCAGAAACCCTGCGCACAGAGTTGAAAGAATCCAAATCTGAAGCCAAGATCAAGAAATACGCAAAACGTCTGAAAGTACTGGAAGCATTCCAGCGTTCAGGCATCAAGCCAGACTGGATGATCATGGAAGTTCTGCCGGTCCTGCCGCCAGAACTGCGTCCATTGGTCCCGCTGGATGGTGGCCGTTTCGCGACTTCTGATCTGAATGATCTGTATCGCCGCGTCATCAACCGTAACAACCGTCTGAAGCGTTTGATGGAATTGCGCGCTCCTGAAATCATCACACGCAATGAAAAGCGTATGTTGCAGGAAGCCGTCGATTCCCTGCTGGATAACGGTCGTCGCGGTAAGGCAATGACAGGCGCCAACAAGCGTCCTCTGAAATCCCTGGCAGAAATGATCAAGGGTAAGGGCGGTCGTTTCCGTCAAAACTTGCTGGGTAAGCGCGTCGATTACTCTGGCCGTTCCGTTATCGTGGTGGGTCCACAACTGAAATTGCATCAGTGCGGCCTGCCAAAACTGATGGCGCTGGAACTGTTCAAACCTTTCATTTTCAATAAACTGGAATTGATGGGTCTGGCAACCACCATCAAGGCAGCGAAAAAACTGGTAGAGATACAAGAACCAGTCGTATGGGATATCCTGGAAGAAGTCATCCGCGAACATCCTATCATGCTGAACCGTGCGCCTACGCTGCATCGTCTGGGTATCCAGGCGTTTGAACCGGTCCTGATTGAAGGTAAAGCGATCCAGTTGCATCCACTCGTCTGCGCGGCTTTCAATGCCGACTTTGACGGTGACCAAATGGCGGTTCACGTTCCTCTGTCTATCGAAGCACAGATGGAAGCACGCACATTGATGCTGGCATCCAACAATATTCTGTTCCCATCCAATGGTGAACCGTCTATCGTTCCTTCCCAGGATATCGTGTTGGGTCTGTACTACGCTTCCCGTGAAAAAATCAACGGCAAGGGCGAAGGCATGATGTTCCCTGACGTTTCAGAAGCGATCCGCGCCTGGGACAACAAGGAAGTCGAACTGGCTACCCGTATCACAGTCCGTATTACCGAATATCCAAAAGATGCAGCAACTGGCGAATTCGTCAAAACCATCAAGCGCTATGAAACGACTGTTGGCCGTGCGATTTTGTCTGAAATCCTGCCTAAGGGTCTGCCATTTACCGTATTGAACCGTCCGCTCAAGAAAAAAGAAATTTCCAAGCTGATCGATACGTCTTTCCGTAAGTGCGGCCTGCGCGCCACAGTGGTGTTTGCTGATCAATTGATGCAAATGGGTTTCCGCCTGGCGACACGCGCCGGTATCTCCATCTGTATCGATGACATGTTGGTACCACCACAAAAAGTCACACTGGTAGCGAATGCCGAGCATGAAGTCAAACAGATCGAACAGCAATATGCTTCCGGTCTGGTGACTGCGGGCGAACGCTATAACAAAGTGGTTGATATCTGGGGCAAAACCGGTGATGAAGTCGGCAAGGCCATGATGGAACAACTCAAAGTTGAACCAGTCACACGCCGCGACGGCTCTGTCGGTACTCAAGAATCTTTCAACGCCATTTACATGATGGCCGACTCCGGTGCGCGTGGTTCTGCAGCCCAGATTCGTCAGTTGGCAGGTATGCGTGGTCTGATGGCGAAACCGGATGGCTCGATTATCGAAACGCCGATCACCGCGAACTTCCGCGAAGGTCTGAACGTTTTGCAGTACTTTATTTCCACTCACGGTGCGCGTAAAGGTCTGGCCGATACGGCATTGAAAACAGCGAACTCCGGTTACCTGACACGTCGTCTGGTTGACGTGACGCAAGATCTGGTCGTGGTTGAAGATGACTGCGGTACAGCCAATGGTTCATCCATGAAGGCGATCGTTGAAGGCGGTGAAGTTAACGTGCCTTTGCGTGACCTGATCTTGGGCCGTGTTTGCGCCAATGACATCGTCAATCCTGAAACACAGGAAACATTGTACGAAGCTGGCTCACTGCTGGATGAAACAATGGTAGAACGCATCGAAGCCCTGGGCATCGATGAAGTCAAAGTACGTACGCCATTGACATGCGACACACGCTACGGTCTGTGCGCCATGTGTTATGGCCGTGATCTGGGCCGTGGTTCTCTGGTTAACTCCGGTGAAGCAGTTGGTGTTATCGCTGCGCAGTCCATCGGTGAACCAGGTACACAGTTGACGATGCGTACCTTCCACATTGGTGGTGCCGCGTCCCGTGCAGCGATTGCTTCTTCTGTTGAAGCCAAGTCCAACGGTACTATCCGTTTCACCGCGACCATGCGTTATGTCACTGACGGCAAAGGCGATCAGATCGTTATTTCCCGTTCTGGCGAAGTGCTGATCACGGATGACCACGGTCGTGAACGTGAACGTCATAAAGTACCTTACGGTGCAACCCTGATCGTTAAAGATGGTCTGGTCATCAAGGCTGGTGCAGCATTGGCGACTTGGGACCCATTGACCCGTCCTATCATTACCGAATACACCGGTACGGTGAAATTCGAAAACGTCGAAGAAGGCGTGACTGTTGCGAAACAGGTTGATGAAGTGACAGGTTTGTCCACCCTGGTGGCGATCGATGCGAAACGTCGTGGTAGTGCTGCAGGCAAGACACTGCGTCCACAGGTTAAACTGTTGAACGAACAAGGCGATGAAGTCAAGATCGCTGGTACAGAACATGCGGTAACCATTGGTTTGCAAGTTGGCGCGCTGATTACCGTTAAAGACGGTCAGCAAGTACACGTTGGTGAAGTTCTGGCGCGTATCCCGACTGAATCACAAAAAACCCGTGATATTACCGGTGGTCTGCCACGCGTTGCTGAATTGTTCGAAGCCCGTTCACCAAAAGATGCCGGTATGCTGGCAGAGGTAACAGGTACGGTTGCGTTTGGTAAAGAAACCAAAGGTAAGCAACGTCTGGAAATCACCGACATGGACGGCGAGAAGCACGAGTTCCTGATCACCAAGGACAAACAAGTCCTGGTGCATGACGGCCAGGTCGTGAACAAGGGTGAGATGATTGTTGACGGCCCAGCCGATCCACAAGACATCCTGCGCTTGCTGGGTATCGAAGCGCTGGCACGTTACATCGTTGATGAAGTCCAGGACGTGTATCGTTTGCAAGGCGTTAAGATCAATGACAAGCACATTGAAGTGATCGTGCGTCAGATGTTGCGTCGCGTTGTTGTTGTTAATCCAGGCGATGCCAACTACATCGTTGGTGAACAGGTAGAACGTTCTGAATTGCTGGATGAAAATGATCGCGTAGCAGCAGCTAACGGTATCCCTGCAACATATGAAAATATCTTGCTGGGTATTACCAAGGCATCCCTGTCTACAGATTCCTTCATCTCTGCGGCGTCCTTCCAGGAAACCACACGTGTTCTGACCGAAGCTGCGATCATGGGCAAAAAAGACGGTCTGCGTGGCTTGAAAGAAAACGTCATCGTTGGTCGCCTGATACCTGCCGGTACAGGTCTGGCATTCCATCGTGCCCGCAAGTTGAAAGAAACTTGGGAAGCCGATGAACGTGTAGCCTTGCTGGAAGCAGAAAAAGCAGCATTTGCTCCCATCCCGGAAGTAACAGCAACTGATGTGGTAGATGGCGAAGCATAATTAGCCATCAAGCTATACCAGCGATACTGAAGTAATGAAAAACGGCACCTGCATAAGGTGCCGTTTTTTTTGAGCAATGACATCGCCAAGCCGCAGTACAATACGGCAGCTAATCATGAATAGACTATGCAAGAGAATAAAAACCTGGCACTGAATGCGGCTGCCATAGAAAAACTTTGCGATGGCCCTGCCCGCGAAGTCGATATCGAAGTCGTCGCAGAAACAGGCTCCACCAATGCTGACCTGATGGCACGTCTGCCTGTCTTGTCACGCCCGGTCTTGCGGCTGGCCGTGCACCAGACTGCCGGCCGCGGCAGGGCTGGCCGCCCCTGGCTGACACTGCCCGGTGGCATGCTGACTTTTTCCCTGGCCTGGCATCTGCCGCAGGCAGCACACAATTTGCTGGGCTTGCCACTGGCGATAGGTGTCGCCCTGGCTGAATGCCTGAATAACCTGAACCAGAATGTACAACTCAAATGGCCGAATGACATCTTGCGTGATGGTAAAAAACTGGCAGGCATCTTGCTGGAATCCGCAAGCGCCAGCGATGGCGGCACCTGGATAGTCGCTGGCATAGGTTTGAACCTGCAAGTGTCAGATGAGCTGGAGGCACAAGTAGGCCGCGCCCTGGCAGATGCACCCTGGCTGGCGCAAATGGATAGAAATCTCTTGCTGGCACAGTTACTGAACGCCCTGGTAGTGGCCTTGCAGCAATTTGGCCAGCAAGGTTTTTCTGGATTTTTACCACGCTGGAATGCCCTGCATGCTTATGCCCATCAAACCGTGCATATACTCGATCATGGGCAAGTCCTGCACACCGGCACAGCCCTGGGCGTCGATCTGCATGGCTGCCTGGTGCTGCAGACCGAGCAGGGGCAAGTCAATGTATTGGCTGGTGATGTATCTTTACGGCCATCAGCATGAAAAAAGATGAAACAAGGATGAGGCAGGCATGATGCAGTTGTTGATAGACGCGGGAAACACGCGTATCAAATGGGCCACGTTTGATGTGGATGCAGCTCCAGCGCAACTTGCTCCGGTATGGCTGCACATGGAAAGTGTCAGTCATGCCGACCTGGATAGCTTGAAAACCAGCTGGCAGGGCATGCGTTTTACACACGCCCTGATTTCCAATGTTGCCGGTGTCAGCATCAAAGAGAGACTCACTACTTTACTGCAAGAAGTACAGCCAGGCTTGCCGGTCACCTGGTTTGCCTCGCAAGAAGATATTGCTGGCCTGCATAATGGCTATCGCAATCCGGCACAACTGGGCTGCGACCGCCTGGCCTCCATGATAGGGGCGCATTATCTGTTCCCGCAACAAAGCCTGATCGTCGCCACTTGTGGCACGGCCACCACCGTTGACGCCGTCACCACAGCAGGGGTGTTCAAGGGCGGCATGATCTTGCCGGGGCTAAAACTCATGGCCGAGTCGCTGGCCCGCAATACGGCGCAACTGCCGCAGGTGGCGGAGTCCACCGATATCGCCAAAGTGTTTGCCGACAATACTGACCATGCCATCGTCAGTGGCTGCATCAGTGCCCAGGTCGGTGCGATAACAAGAGCAGTTGCAAGCCTGGAACAGCAAGAAAAACGGGCCATCACCTGTGTGATATCTGGTGGCGCGGCACCTTACTTACTGGCCCATCTTGGCATCCCACATGAATATGTCGCCAATCTGGTCTTGACGGGCCTGTTTGTCGTGGCACAATCAAGCCCGGACTGATAACAATGACATTACCATGCTGAGATTCTTTTTTTGGAGCCTGCTTGCCCTGAATGCCTTCTTGCTGGCATTTAATCTCGGCTATCTGGGACATTGGTCACTCGACACCCATGAACCTGAGCGTTTGAAAAAACAACATCATGCCGATCAGTTAAAACTCATGACTGCGACAGAAGCGCTCACCCCGAGTGAGCCTACGGCAGAAAAGAAAGCAGAACTCATCGCCTGTCTGGAAGTTGGTAACTTCCAGCAAACTGAAATCGCCAGGATAGAAGAAAGATTGAAAGCCCTGGCACTGGGAGACCGTCAGTCACGCATCAATATCGTCGACGTTGCCACCCACATGGTCTTCATACCTTCGCAAGGCAGCAAAGAAGGCGCAGACAAAAAAGCCGGTGAGTTGCGCCGCCTCGGCATCAATGATTTTTATATCGTGCAAGACCAGAGCAGTTTACGCTGGGGCATTTCCCTCGGGGTCTTCAAGACGGAAGAAGCCGCCAAATTGCATTTGAATAATCTCAGCAACAAGGGTGTACGTTCAGCCCGCATAGGCCCACGCTCCATCAGCACCAGCAAGTTTGCTTACCAGCTCAGGGCCCTGAGTGCAGACGAAAAGAGCAAGTATGACGCCATCAAGGCCAGCTTCCCGGCGCAAGAGAATCGTAATTGTCAGTTGACGGCGTATAGCAGGAATTAAGCCATGAGTCATCTTGAGACGTTGACGATATACTGCCTGTGCACAATATGTGCGCTAAACATCTATGTCAGTTACTGTATTTTAAGTAGTGACTATTATGGATTCATGCAAAAAATTGCCCAATTTTTCTTGATTTGGCTGCTGCCTTTCATTGGCAGCCTGCTTTGTCATTCGCTGGCTAAACCATACCTGGGTCACAAAATCAGCTTCAAGGACGATGGTCCTGAATATCCTGGGGTTGGTTTGCATGGCCTGGATCATTGAAGTTTCATACGTCTGAGTCTTGATAATAGCTTGTGTCAATATGAATCCACTCATTGTCGTCGCCATCATCATTGCCATCGTCTTGCTGGCAATGAATGTGTATGTAACTTATCTACTGGCAAAGAGCGAGTTTTTTGAGCCTGCGCAAAAATATGCCCAATATGTCTTGATCTGGCTGCTCCCTGTTATCGGAGTACTAGCTTGTTATCTGTTTGTACAACCCACATTGGGAAGCAGTGGCAGTCATTCATTCGATGGGGAAGATGCCGCATTCGTCAGTGGATCAGATGGATATGCAGGCCCGCTGTATCATGATTAATATTATTTTGAGTTGAAAAAATAAATTTATTTCTCACTGCGTGGGAATTCGTGGTTGATGTTTCCCACTCAAATGCTAGCATGAGTATATTCAGTTTTATATGCTAGCTTGCCGCCATGGCTGTCCCTCATAAAATAGACATTCCTCAAAGCGAACGCGTTTTACAGGTCCTGGCCTGTGTCGCCCGCCACGGTCAGGCGCTGTCTGCGCGTGAACTGGTGGAGCAAACCGGCTTGCCTCTCAGTACCCTATACCGCCAGCTCGCGCCGCTGAAGAAATGGGGGCTGGTGCAGGAACATGCGCAAACCGGTCTGTATGAACCTGGCCCTTTGGCAGTACAACTGGCGCGTGGCTTTGACCAGCATTCCTGGCTCATGAGTGCAGCGCGTGACGAACTGGCAGATCTGGTACAAAAATCGGGCGAAAGCGTGGGCTTGCTGGCCTATGTGAATGGACAGGTGGTGTGCCTGGACATGCAGGAAAGCCAGCAAGCCCTGCGCTGCTCTTTTGCCAAGGGGCGTGCCAGTTCCAGCGTGCGTGGCGCTTCGGCCAAAGCCTTGCTGGCCTACTTGCCGCCTGCCTTGCAAGACGAATTGCTGTCACAAAATTTCCTGGAAAATGCACCACTATCCAGTCAATCCCTGCAAGATTTGCAAACCCAGTTAAGCCACATACGTGAGCAAAGATATGCCACTAGTGAAAACGAAATCGATCTCGGCATCTGGGGCGTCAGCGCACCCGTGTTTTCTGGTCGCGATAAACTGGAAGCCACCTTGTCCCTGATGGCACCGGCACAGCGCATACAGCAGCGCAAACAAGAACTCATCAATATGACCCTGGCAGCAGCTGACAGGCTGAGCCGCAAACTACAACATCCATAAATACCGGAGACATCATGACTGCTTATCACTTTCAACAGGGCAACCTGCCGCTGCTGATTTCCATGCCCCATGTGGGCACCAGCATACCGGATGATATCGCAGCCCAGATGCTGCCAGTCGCGCGAGAAAAAGCCGATACTGACTGGCATTTGCGTGAGCTCTACAATATGGCAACAGAGCTGGGTGCCTCCACCATCGCAGCTGAATATTCACGCTATGTGATAGACCTGAACCGTTCTTCAGACAATGCCAATTTGTATCCGGGCCAGGATACTACCGGCCTTTGCCCGCTCGATACCTTCGCCAAACAGCCCCTGTATGCGGCTGAGAATGTGCCGACAGAAGCCGAAGTACAGCGTCGCATCACTACTTACTGGCAACCGTATCACCAGCAATTGCAGCAAGAACTGGAGCGTTTGTTGAGCCTGCATGGCAGCGTGGTTTTGTGGGATGCGCATTCCATCGCATCTGAAGTGCCACGCTTTTTCGAAGGTAAGTTACCAGACCTGAACTTTGGTACTGCTGACCAAAAATCCTGTGATACCGGCATGCAAACTGCCATCGCAAACAGCCTGCAAAACGCCAGCGATGCGCAAGCCTATAGCCATGTTTTCAATGGTCGTTTCAAAGGCGGTTTTATCACCCGCAATTACGGCCAGCCTTCACGTCATATCCATGCAGTGCAACTGGAGATGAGTCAGTGCATCTACATGAATGAAGCTGCACCATATGCATACCGGCCTGATCTGGCAGTGCAGGTGCAGCCTTTATTGAAGCAATTATTACAGGCTTGCCTGGACTGGAATAAGACACAAGGGAGAGCCGCATGAGTAGTCTGTTTGCCCATCATGCTTTACTGCCGCAAGGCTGGACCAGCAATGTGCGCCTGCACTGGACTACCAGCGGTGAGCTGAGCCAGATAGAACTGGATACCACCGCGCAGGCCAGTGAAAACCAGGCGCAATTTGTGCTGCCCGGCATGACCAATTTGCATTCACATGCCTTCCAGCGTGCCATGGCAGGCATGACAGAAATGGCGGGCGAGGGCAAGGACAGTTTCTGGACCTGGCGCGATCTCATGTATCGCTATGCACTGCATATCAAGCCTGAGCAAATCCAGGCCATCGCCGCACAACTGTATGCAGAATGCCTGCGCCATGGCTATACCGCAGTTTGTGAATTTCATTACCTGCACCGTGACCAGGACGGCAGTTTTTATGCGCGTCCCGCCGAGATGGCAGAACGTGTCATCGCTGCTGCAGAACAGACCGGCATGGGCATCAGCATGCTGCCAGTGCTATACAGCTATGCCGATTTTGGCGAGCAGGCTCTACGTCATGACCAGCGCCGTTTCTCCACCAATGTGGTCGAGATCATGCAATTGATAGAAGCGCTGGAAGGCAAGCGCAGTACGCAGGTCGAAGTTGGTGTGGCCCCGCATTCATTGCGCGCCGCCAGCATCAGCCAGATACGTGAACTGGTAGCTGCCTTGCCTGCGGCACGCCCCATCCATATCCATATCGCCGAGCAGCAAAAAGAAGTCGATGCCTGCATCGCCTACTCAGGCAAGCGCCCGGTAGAACTCTTGCTCGATACTGGTCTGGTGGATGAGCGTTGGTGCCTGGTACATGCCACCCATCTCAACAAAGCAGAAGTGCAGGGCATGGCCGCCAGCGGCGCAGTGGCAGGGATATGCACAACAACCGAAGGCAATCTCGGCGACGGTTTTTTCGATCTGCCAGATTACCTCGCAGCCGGTGGCCGCTTTGGCGTGGGCAGTGACAGCCATGTCTCACAAAGCCCGGTAGAAGAATTGCGCTGGCTGGAATATGGACAACGCCTGCGACTGCAAGGTCGCAATATAGCCAGCATGCCAGGACAGCGCAAAGTCGGTGATTTCTTATATCAGGCAGCCCTGCAAGGCGGTGCGCAAGCCAGTGGCCGCAAGCTCGGGCAACTGAGTGTCGGTTACCGTGCAGACATCGTGGTACTTGATGATCAGCATCCCAACCTCGCAGATGTTGATAGTGCGGATGTACTCAATACCTGGATCTTTGCAGGCAATGATAATCTGGTGCGCGACGTCTATGTCGGAGGGCAAAAAATAGTGCAGGCAGGGAAGCACAAAAATCAGACAGAAATACAGCTTTCCTATGTCAAATGCATGCAGCAACTAAGGCAATTGTGAGCCTGGGCTTTACAATGGCAGGTTAATTAATTGCATAGATAAGGTCTGCACGTGTATAAAACCGAACAATTCATGATTAGCTTGTGCCTGCTCAGTGGCATGGCAGGATCAGCCTTGGCCGCTGGCAGCGATTCCGCGGCCACTGCCCAGGCAACGCGCGTCATCAATGCCAGCGGTGTCGTCAGAATGATCAAGGCAACTAGCCAGCCAGCAAAATTTCCTTGCATAGACAAGACCTGGAAAAAATCCGAAGCAGAAGTACAAGGCCTGTATGTCGCGAATTTCACTAGCGAAGAATTACGTGCTGTCGCTGACTTTTACGAAACACCCCTGGGTGTCAAATACATCACCGCATTTGAGACCCAGGCTTATAACCGCAATCATCCTGCGCAAGTGAAAGCCGTTGCGACTTTCAGTGATGTCGAGCAAAATGAAATCAAACAATTTTACGAAACCCGGGCAGGTAAAAAATATATGAGCGGCCCTGAGGCACAAATCATGACTGATGCCACGATGAGGATAGGTTTTGATATTGCTGTGGCGTGTTTCAAAGCAAAATAATTTGTTCTGAAAGCACAGTTCAATTGAAAAATGGGTGCAGATGTCGCACCCATTTATGTAACAGCAATTGTCGAATCCAAGCTGAACGGCACCATTACATGCGTGGGCGGAAGCGGCCTATGCCCTGATTATCAAGTAATTGTGTCAGGCTATATTTTGCCTTGCCAATATTTTTTAATTTCCAAGACCATTTCGTTTGTATTTTTTGCTCTTGAAGTTTTTCTTGGACATGTCTTAAATAGTAGACCTCGTCCTCATTTCGCGCAAGCGTGATATCAGTGATGAGGGCATCCAATACTTTTTCGTTATGTACAAAAAATTCTGGCCTTTTGTTGAGCCAGATATTTTGAAAAAGTGCCTCCAGCAATAATCTTTTGTGTGCATGCGTATCTTTTACCTGGTTTTCCAAATAATTTGTCAGACAGGTCTGGGCATGTAAAAAGAGTTTATATTCCCTATTTCTTTTCCATAAAAAAATACCAATAGCACTGATGGTGAGGGCGACGATAAACATCGCGACACCCAGAAATATAAAGCTGCCAAGAATCGTCAGCACTATCCCTATCAATTTGAATTTGGCAAAGTAAATCCTTGGCTGGTAGCCTAGCTTATCTGCAACCGTGCCTATGAGTAAAAATAATGTGGCTACACTTGCGTATTTGACGGGATATTCCACATCTGGAAATACCAGGGTGATCAGGAAATAAATACCTCCTATGATAGCCCCGGCTAGCATGCCCTCTATATTGATAATCAGCATAAATTGATCCGGGATTAGCCGCGCAATCTTGCTGCCGCATCCCGCAACATCTTCTCCGTCGTTTCCCAATCCACGCAGGCATCGGTGACTGAACAGCCGTATTTGAGTTGCGACAAATCTTCCGGGATGGGCTGGTTACCGGCAATGATGTTGGACTCTATCATGACGCCCACGATATCTTTGTTGCCGTTGGCAATCTGGTTGATGACATCCGCCATGACCAGGGGTTGCAGTTCCGGCTTTTTATAGCTGTTGGCATGTGAGCAATCAACCACGATATTGGGTGGCAGCTTGGCCTTGACCAGGGCTTGCTGGGCCATGGCGACAGATACAGTATCGTAGTTCGGGCGATCACCACCACCGCGCAAGACCACATGACCATATTGATTGCCGCTGGTGCGTACGATAGAGACGCGGCCCTGGCCATTCAGACCCAGGAAAGAATGCGGGTGTGATGCCGACAAAATCGCATTGATGGCAATGCTGATGTCGCCATCCGTCCCATTCTTGAAGCCGACGGGCGTGGACAGGCCGGATGACATTTCGCGATGGGTTTGTGATTCCGTGGTGCGTGCACCGATGGCCGTCCAGGCGATCAGGTCACCCAGGTATTGTGGCGAGATAGGGTCCAGTGCCTCTGTTCCGGTTGGCAAACCGAGTTCACAGACATCCAGCAAAAACTGGCGGGCTTTTTCCATGCCCTCATCAACGCGGAAAGAATCATCCATATACGGGTCATTGATATAACCCTTCCAGCCTGTGGTCGTGCGTGGCTTTTCAAAATACACGCGCATCACCAGCAACATCACATCCTTGACTTCTTCCTGCAGGGCTTTCAGGCGGCGCGCATACTCCAGGCCAGCCACAGGATCATGAATGGAGCAGGGGCCCACCACGACGAACAGGCGCTTGTCCTTGCGTTCCAATATGCTGCGCAGGCTCTCACGGCTTTGCTCGACCACATCGCCAGCCAGATCGCTCAAGGGCAGGCGCGCATGTAATTCTTCAGGAGTGGGCATGTTCTCGAAAGAACTGACGTTGATGTTTTCCAGTATGGTATGTGTCATGTTAAGTAAGAGGCTTAGCGTTGAATTTGGCCTACATTATCACCTATTACTGGATTTTTATATTTACGCGCTAATCACAATCCGGCTTAATTTGCCTGCATCTGTTCTGATCACTGCTGGATAAACTCTCCTAAAATCAAGAGTGCGCCATTCTGGTGCATTGAAAATAATGTGCGGCAATAGTATTTTGTTCATAGAAAATGATGACCATGTTAAGCAGTGCCCAACAACAGCAATTCGTCAGCCAGGGGTTTCTGGTATTGCGGCAGCAAGCCAGTGCCGCTTATTGTGAAGAAGTGATCGCCTATTGCGAACAGCAACTGGCCGGGCAGGTACAACCCATAGAATATGAGGCTGACACCCGTTATCCTGGTGCGCCCGCTTCACGCGATGCAGAAGGTGGCTTGACCGCCAGGCGTTTGCTGCAAGCCTATGCCCGTGACCCGCGTCTGGCACTATGGGCAACCGGGCCATCGTTGGCGCAGCCTTTATTGCAGTTGCTGGGTGAGGGGGCCTTGCTGTCTCAGTCTCATCACAATTGCATCATGAGCAAGCAGCCGCAATATTCCACCGCCACAGGCTGGCACAGGGATAGCCGTTACTGGAATTTCCAGCGGGCAGAACTGGTATCTTCATGGCTGGCACTACGTAATGAAACCCTGGAAAATGGCTGTCTGCTGGTGATACCTGGTTCCCATAAAATGGACGTTGACGTGGCACAACTCGATGAAGCCCAGTTCTTGCGTACTGATCTGGAGCAAAACCAGGCTTTGCTGGCGCAAGCCCAGCCCGTAGCTTTGCAGCAGGGGGACGTCTTGCTATTTCATAGCAATCTTTTCCATGCTGCAGGCAAGAACCAGACGGCAGCGACCAAGTTTTCCATGGTCTTTACTTACAGGGCGGCAGATAATCCGCCACGGCCAAGTACACGATCTGCGGCTTTTGCCGAGATTGCTTTATAAGTGCAGACGGACAACTCCAATCTGGACTATGCTGTAAGATCCTAAACACGTGCTTACAGCGTAGATAGATTGGAGTGCTGCCATGCCCAGTATGTCAAAAACCTTGATGATGACAACCATGTTCACTGCCATCATCAGCACACCCTGTGCCCAGGCGGCCAAGGATGTAGCCCCTGCCCAGCCCACCCTGGCGGGCTCCATGCTCAACGGCAAACCGTATAAGCTCGATACTGGCAAGGGCAATGTCATTTTGGTGACCTTCTGGGCGACCTGGTGCCCGACTTGCCAGGCCGAGATGCCCATTTTCCGCAAATTTTATGAAGCCAATAAAAAATCAGGATTTGAACTGGTCACCGTCAGCATAGACGATGCCATGAGCGACATTGATGAATATGCCAAACAAGCAAAATGGCTGAGCAAAGAGAATCAAGGCTTTCCTTCCCTCTGGCGCAATGCCCCGGATTACCAGGATAATTTTGGCAAGGTATTTGCCACACCTACTGTGTTTCTCATAGGCCGTGATGGCAAGGTCATTGAGTCCTACAAAGGCGGCATCAAAGCTGCGCAATGGGCGCATATCAAGGCTATCATCCACAAACCTGCCAGCGCAGCAAAAAGCTGATCAAACCCATGCCAATGTTTGCAGGGCTTATTGTTTAAATATCCATGGTCAAACTTGCTGCATCTTTTGAATGACGTTACTATATATCAAGCCTTCATCTGAAGGCTATTCGGTGACGGTGCTTGTTTCTCAGTAAATGAGACTAGTCTGCTTTACTCTCCCACATTAATTTCATCCTTGCCTCTGGCAGGGGAAGATTGTTGTCTGCCTGATCTGGGGGAGAGTTTTGGATATAAGGTCATGGTGAAGTCAATGCACTTGTGTAATCCTGCTCTGGTTTTGCGGCTGACATTGCTCAGCCTGTTATTGCTGACGGGGCAGCAGGTTGCGCATGCCAAGGAAGTGGTGATGTTGACGGCTGACCCCATAGACCAGCAAGGCCAGCCTCTCCCTATGGAATTGGCGAGCAAATTATTTGACTTCATCGCCCGTGAAGAAAATTTACAGATACAGCAACAACGTAGTCCCTGGCCGCGCGCCATGCGGGCCGCTGAAAATGGGGAGGGGGTCTTATATGGTGTCAGCAAGACCAGGGAAAGAGAAAAAATCTTCCACTTTTCCTTGCCGGTACAATCCAAGTATATGTTTCTGGTTACCAGAAGCGATGCCCAGTTCCCTTTCAATACCATGGCGGATCTCAAGGGCAAGACCATAGGTATACAGCGCGGTTTTAGCTATGGCGATCAATTTGATGCCCTGAAAGACAATCTCTTTAAAGTCGAAGTCGATAATCACGCACCCTTGTCGCGTATCTACAAACTCTTGTTCCGGCGCATGGATGCAGGCTTGTTCAGTGCACTGCGCAAAGACCCGCGCTTTCTCGAGCGCAGGTTGCAGGCTTTGCGGGATGATAATGAAGGTGGCAATTCAACTTTTGCCGATGTCCGTTTGACAGTCTTACCCAAACCCCTGCTTATAGATACTACCCATTTCGCTGTTCGGGCAGACAAGGATGACGGCATCATAGACAAGCTCAATGTCGCCATCCTCAAAGCCCGCAAGGCCGGGCTCATAGAAGAATTTCATTAGACCTTACAGGTTTTCCAGCGCAATCAATTCCTGCACTGTCTGGCGACGGCGGATTTGTTTGATCTGCTCACCATCGACCAGAATCTCAGGTATCAGCGGGCGTGAATTATAGTTCGACGACATGCTGGCACCATAGGCGCCAGCATCATGGAAGACGAACAGGTCGCCAATTTCGCAAGCGGGCAAATCCTGAGTCGTGACCACGCCGCCATCTTCTTGCGTGAATACATCCCCAGACTCACACAAAGGCCCGGCAACCACGGTAGGGCGCAAGGCCGTGGTGCGCGCAGTGCCATCTGCTGCATGACAGCTAATGCGGTGGAAGCTACCATACATGGACGGACGCACCAAATCATTAAAGCCTGCATCGACAAGGGCGAAGAAATTGCTGCCCACCTGCTTTTGCGCGCGCAATTCAGAAATCAACATACCGGATTGCGCCACCAGGAAGCGGCCAGGTTCTATCTCCATGCTGATCTTGTGGCCCAGCAGGATTTCGATTTCTTTCCTGGCCTTGTCCCAGATTTCAAAATAGTGCGCAGTATCCACCGCAGGCTCGTCACCGCGGTAAGGGATGGACAGGCCACCGCCTATGGAGATTGCCTGCAAGTCACGCTGGCAGATTTTCACCTGCTCTATCATGGCATCGCAAACGCTTTGCAAATGATCATAATCAACACCAGAACCTATATGCATGTGCAGGCCCACCAGCGTCAAACCATATTGATCGATGATAGCCAGCGCGTTTTGCAATTCTTCATGCCAGATACCGTGCTTGCTTTGCTCGCCACCGGTATTGGTCTTGCGGCTGTGGCCGTGGCCAAAACCAGGGTTGATGCGCAACCACACGGCATGGCCGGGATGGGCTTGCCCCAGTTGCTCCAGCATTTGCGGTGAACCGCAATTCACCGGAATATTCAATTCCACCACACGCTTCAGGGTTGCACGGTCCAGCAAATCAGCGGTGAATACGATAGGAGCATGGCCGCCATGCTCAGCCTGGCTGGCATAACCTGCCACCAGTGCACGTTCCACTTCACCGAGCGAGACAGAATCTACCATCACGCCTTCTTCACGCATCAGGCGCAGCAAATGGATATTGCTGGAGGCCTTCTGGGCAAAGCGGATCACATCAAATTGTCGCAAGCGGGCAATTTGTGCTCTTATAATAGTGGCATCGTAAGCCCAGCAAGGCGTGTCGAATTCCTTGGCAATATGGGCAAGCTGGCCGGCTGTGATAGTCGTTGTCATGGTAATTTTTCCAGGGCATACAAAAGTTTGGTGTAAGCTCTACTTTAACAAGTGCAAGCCATGGTTTGAATAGGATTCCATAGGGAATTGCTCATCTGGTCATGGGTTTGATTGGAAATTTATAAAAAATGCTTATGAATCATAAACTTGATCAGTTTGATCAAAAAATCCTGCAATTATTGCAACAGGATGCGCGCATGTCGCATGCCGAGATAGGTCGCCAGGTACATCTTAGCCAGCCTGCTGTCTCCGAACGCATCAAGCGCCTCGAAGCTGCCCAGGTAATACGCGCCTATCGTGCCGATATTAATCCCAAGGCGCTGGGTTATCAAATCACCGCCATGATACGGCTGTCGACTCAGCAGGGGCGACCATATGCCCATTATGTGGCCAATTGCCCCGAAATCATTGATTGCTATACTGTGACAGGTGAAGACGGTGCCGTCATGCGCGTGCTGGCTACCGATGTAGAACATTTACAGCGTATCATTAATGAATTGAATGCCTTTGGCTCCACCTCGACAGCGATAGTCCTGACTACCCATGTTGCAGGCAAGGCCATCAGTGCACCCGCTGTGCTTATTTCAGAATAAAAGGAAAATCATGTCCAGAATATCCCGATTGAGTTTTGCCACCCTGGCGTGCCTGGCCAGCCTGACCTGCCAGCTTGCCTGTGCTGCCGATGAAGAGGTCGATGCTATCACCCCTTATCGCCCCTCGGTATCCAATTCTGCGCAACTGCCAGTGGCAGGCCAACTGGAGCTGGAAATGGGCGTCAACACCATCAAAACCGGGCCTGCACAGCGCCAGAGTCTGCCTTATCTGTTCAAGCTGGCATTTTCGAAAGAGTGGGGCATCTTGCTGGGGGGCGAGGCCAGGATCATCAATGACGACGGTGCAGGCCAGCGTGACCGTGGTTTTGGCGATACCAGCCTGACCATTAAACGGGCGTTTATCGTCAATGATGACACCGCATTTGGTCTGGAGCTGGGCAATAAATTTCCTACTGCCAAAGAACCTCTGGGGTCAGGTAAGGCAGACTGGACTCTGAATGGCATATTCAGCCAGGACTTGGGCAAGATACATGCTGACGTGAACTTGAACACGACACATGTCGGTTTTGCCGAGGATGCCACTTCACATTGGCAAACCGGCTTGTCGGCTTCGTTTTCTACGGCGATCAATGACAAAATGGGTGTTACAGCTGAATGGGCGGGCTGGCGCCGTGCTGGAACAAAAAACCAGGGCCAGGCCCTGTTCGCCCTGACTTACAGCCCCAACAAACGCCTGACCCTGGATGCAGGTATGACCAGAGGATTGACCAGCGCATCTCAGGACTGGTCATGGTTTGCCGGTGTCGTCGTTCCTGTTGCCAAGCTTTGGTAAGACCCGCGCATCTGTGACGGAGCGCAAAGCCCGATTTTGACTTAAGCCGTATAATGTGGACTTGAATGATCACTTGCTTTGGAAAAAAACATGCTGGCGCCTTCTTCACCGCGTAAATTTGCTATATTTTCTGTCATTGCCGCTACGGCATTGATCGCCCTGGCTGCCACATTTTTTTATACCTACCAAGCCAGGACGCCCATGCCGGATGTTAGTTTCACCAACCTCAAAGGTGAAAAAATCTCCACACAAAGCTTGCGTGGCAAGGTGGTCATGGTCAACTTCTGGGCCACCTCCTGCGCAACTTGCGTGGCAGAGATGCCTAAAATGATAGAAACCTACAATAAATACAATAAGCAGGGCCTGGAATTTGTGGCCGTAGCCATGAGCTATGACGCCCCCAATTACGTGCTCAACTATGCTGAAACCCGCAAACTGCCTTTCCATGTTGCCCTGGACCTGGAAGGCAAGCTGGCGCGCGCTTTTGGTGAAGTCAAGCTGACCCCAACCACCTATGTCATCGACAAGCAGGGCAATGTTCTCAAGCGCTATGTTGGTGAACCTTCCTTTAGTGAATTGCACACCCTGCTGGAACAGGCTTTAGCTGTCTGAACTTAGCCTGTCCTGATGTAATTTCCATTCAGACCTGGCAGCTATCAGGGCTATTCTCACACTGGTGGCTATCATTTGGTCGTGCATTATGCCGTCTTCATCCAGCCCCGCACCTATGACAGGTAGCTTGATCGAAGCGGCTTGCATGATATGGGCCGACATGACGCTCAAGGTCTCCCGCAATGCCGCATCGGCATGCGTGGCCCTGGGTGAGGCATTCAACACGATAACGGGTTTGTAGACGAAGACCTCGCTACTGACTGTCCAGTCCAGCGCATTCTTGATGACACCCGTGACGCCATGGGCATATTCCGGGCTGGCAATCAGCACGGCATCGGCAGCAGTGATTTGTGCCTTCAAGTCTTGTACGCTGGCGGGTGGGGTTAAATCCAGGTCAGGATTAAATAAGGGTAAAGACGCCATCCCGGCATAGGGCAGGATTTCCATATCCGGTGGTGCCAGATGCTTGATTGCTCGTATCAACATGCCATTCAGGGATGCAGCACGCAAGCTGCCGCAGATCGCTAGTATTTTCATTTATCGCACATCATCAGTGGGGCAAACAGGCATTATCCGATAATCACGCTATCCTTGTTGATGCAAGGAGAAAGCCCGGTGCTGGTCTCGCCAAAACCAAAAAACAACTGAAGTCTTATTTCAAAGACAGTACTGGTATTCTTTTATTGACCTATAGTAATAAGCAGTCTATTTTTCAGGAAAAATAGATAAAAAAGGTAGACGGATGTCAGCATCATTGAGTAATGAGCAAATAGAAGACAAATTCTTCCTGCTGGGCCAGAGGGAAATACTGGGGATATTGAATGAGCTTGCGCACAGACGTGAGCCAGTCACGGTCTATTTTAATGAAGGTCGTGAATTCATCGTCACCCTGGTACTCTCGGCCAGGGATGATGGTCTGGTATTTGATATAGGTGGTGATGCACGCGCCAATAAATTGCTGGAAAAAGCCAGTTCCTGTGTTTTTCTGGCTTTGCCAGATGGCATACGGGTGCAATTTACCGGGCTCAATCCCCAGCGTTTCAGCTGGGGGGGGCAGGATGCCTTCTGGGTACCCATACCGCAGCGTGTGGTGCGCATGCAGCGCCGTGAATACTTCCGCAATCAATTACCCATCGTCGATCCGCTCAAGGTCAGGCTGTATAACGAGCAGGGCGAAACCCTGGCTTATTGGCCCATCCATGACTTATGTGTGGGCGGATTAAGCGTACAGGTCTCTGGCCCGCCAGAAATCAGGGTGCAGGACCGCATCGCCAAATTGCATATCGTGCTTGGCATCCGCAATGTTGTGCGCTGCGAAGGCGTGGTACGCCATGTCACACAGATAGAGAAAAACAAACAGGGCAGACATCGCATAGGCGTCAGCTTTTCCAACTTGCCACATGAAATGGATGTGGCCATACAGCGGCACGTCAACCAGCTTGAATATGAGCGCCGCAAGTTGTTGCCAAAGTGAATTTTCGAGCACGCTGATAAAGACTTAAAAAACATCAGCCAGACAAATAGTTGCGGGCATACTTTAGTAGAGCATGAAGCAAAAACAATCAAAACAGTTTCAAGTGTTCTTGAATGCAGAATGTGAGCGGCATTTTTTATTGCCATGGAAGATGAGATTTTCAAGTTTTAATTTGTTCGCGTAAGGTTTAAGCTTGGCTGGACAAGTTTGATAAAACTATCGCATCCCGTGGACCATGGCATTAACTCTGCGTACCCTCTTCCAAAGTGAATTGCTGTCCATACGACATGGCGTGGCACGGCCTGCGCCGGATGACTCACAAGAGCTGGAATGCGAAACTGCCGACCTGGTATTGCTACCCATTGCCGGTGTGCTGGCCAAGCATGATGGCCCGAAACAGCATGTCATCGCCAACGCCAATCACGCGATTTTCCTGGGCACTGGGCAACCGTATCGCATCACTTTTCCTGGCAACATAGGTGATGAGGCCCTGGTGCTGGATTTCTCCAAAGAAGCACTCATGCAAATGCTGGTCGATGCCGCTGGCGTGCAACAACTGTATACACCCGTACTCAGGCCGCATAGTCTGCTGCCGCCTGCCAGCGTCCTCCACCGTGAACTCTTGTGGCGGCATTTGCATGCACCGGTAGTTGATCAACTGGCGGTGCAAGAAATCAGCGTCTCCGTGCTGACTGCATCTGTACAGGCTGCATGCAGAAACCCTGGACAACTCGACAATGCCAGACCGACCCTGACGCAGAGTCGGAGGCGCTGGCAAGTAGAGACAGTCAAAGAACTGATTTCGCTTTATCCCCATCAGGACTGGGCGCTCGATGAGCTGGCCCGCTATGTGCATACATCTCCTTTTCATCTCTCCAGGGTATTCAGGGAAGAAGTTGGTTTGCCTGTCCATCGTTACCTGATACGCACGCGTCTGGCCAGTGCCTTGCGCGCCATGCAGGCGAGTTGCCATGACTTGTCAAAGATAGCCCACGCCTGCGGTTTTGCCAGTCATAGCCATTTCACATCCAGCTTCCGCTCTGTATTTGGCATGACACCTAGCCAATCCCAGCAGCGTGGCATGATGTGAGCAAGAACATGATAGCGGCAGCAAGACCAGGCGTTTAAGATACCTGGATTATCAATTGCCGGGCAAGGCCATGAGCCATTACTTTGATACCAGCGCAAATCCCCGTCAGGCTTATCCCTTACTGGTATTGCTCATTACCGTCATGCTGGCTTTCCCCTTCGTTGCCATGCAGTTTGGCAATGCCTGGGTGCGCATCATGGATTTTGCCCTGCTGTACATCATGCTGGCCCTGGGGCTTAACATCGTCGTGGGTTTTGCGGGTTTGCTCGATCTTGGTTATATCGCCTTCTATGCTTTGGGGGCGTATATGACTGCTCTGCTGGCATCGCCGCAGTTTGCGGTCTTGCTGGAGTCGCTGCTGAATAATTTCCCGGCGCTGGGTCATGTCTTGCTATGGTTTTGCGGACCAGAGATTGCCGCGCATGGTCTACATCTGTCGGTGTGGATCATCGTCCCTTTGGGGGCAACGCTGGCAGCACTACTGGGGGCTTTGCTTGGTGCGCCTACCCTGAAATTGCGAGGGGATTACCTGGCCGTGGTGACCCTGGGTTTTGGTGAAATCGTGCGCATCTTTATCATCAATCTGAATGCACCTGTTAATATTACCGACGGCCCCAAGGGCATCAATATGATAGACCATATACGCATCTTTGGCGTTTCTCTGGGGGGCGAGCCAGGCCTGGGGTCGCCAGTGCAGATAGGCAGTTTTTCCATGCCTTCGGTGAATGCCTATTACTTTCTTTTCTTATTCCTGTGTGCCTGCATCATCTTCGTAACAGTACGCCTGCATGACTCGCGACTGGGGCGCGCCTTCATTGCCATACGCGAAGATGAAACTGC
The DNA here is from genome assembly GCF_049340425.1 of Undibacterium sp. JH2W. NCBI lineage: Bacteria > Pseudomonadati > Pseudomonadota > Betaproteobacteria > Burkholderiales > Oxalobacteraceae > Undibacterium > Undibacterium sp. JH2W. The sequence goes on from NZ_JBMPOT010000031.1 coordinate 30,441, forward strand.
CGCGATAGCCATGGGCATCAATACCCGCAATATCAAGCTGCTGGCTTTTGCCATGGGGGCTTCGTTTGGTGGCGTGGCGGGTGCCATGTTTGCCGTCTTCCAGGGTTTTGTTTCACCAGAATCGTTTTCATTGAATGAATCAATCACGGTCTTGTCCATGGTGATATTGGGCGGCATAGGCCATATACCTGGCGTTATCCTGGGGGCAGTGCTGCTGGCGATCCTGCCCGAAGTATTGCGCTATGTGGTTGTTCCCGTGCAGATGTCTCTGTTTGGCAGCATGCTGATAGAACCTGAAGTACTGCGCCAGCTCTTGATAGGCATGACCATGGTCACCGTCATGCTGAAACGTCCTGCTGGCCTGTGGCCATCCCCCAGACGTGAAGACAGGCTCATCGCCACAGGCTGAACAAATAATTGAATAATCTAGAAAAAAAGTTCTAGACAAAAGTTTCTAGAACATTTATTCTGCATCCATTGTTTAATCTGGATGTTGAGTATGTCTACTTCTGTTGCAAAATCATCTATTCCCAAGCCCACGGCCTCCGAACTGAACTTGCTCAAGGTCTTATGGCAGCATGGCCCCATGAGTGCCAAGCAATTGCATGAAAACATACAGGATGAACGCCCCGATCTGGCCTATGCCACGGTCTTGCGTCATCTGCAAATCATGCATGGAAAAGGTATCCTGATACGTGATGAAAGCCAGCGCTCGCATGTCTATGCAGCTGCGCAAGAACAGGATTCCTTGCAAACCAATTTGCTCAAAGACATGATACAGAAAGTTTTTGCCGGTTCGGGCAAGGCCCTGGTGCTGGCTGCCCTGCGCGGCCACGTCACCGACAAAGAACGCGATGAAATCGAGCAAATCATGCAGGATGAGAAAAAATCATGATGCCTGCCTCCCTGCTCACAGAACATACGCTGACTGAATTGCTGGGCTGGCCTTTGCTGCACTTCGTCTGGCAAGGTGCATTGATTGCCAGCGTTTGCGCCATCTTGCTGGCCCTGACCCGTAATGCCCGTCCACAATTGCGCTATATGCTGGCTTGCGCGGCGATGTTGATGTGCCTGCTGTGGCCAGCGCTGGGCGTGCTGCAACAATGGCGGGACCCGCAAACCATCAACCTGGAAACAGCGCTACAGCTGGCCAGCAAGACCAGTATCTCCCTGGACCTGATCTGGATCAGGCAAAGCCTGCTGGCAGCGCAGATAGAAGCCTGGTTGCCGCTGGTGGTCAGCATCTGGGGTATGGGCGTGCTATTGATGCTGATGCGTCTGGCCCTGGGCCTGCTATGGGTGTATAGACTGGGCCAGCATGGCAATGATATTGCAGTACTGACCCAACAATGGCAGGCGCGCACCAATCAACTGGCATATCAATTCTCCATACGTCGCCAGGTACAGGTGAGGTTTCAAAAAGACTTGTTAAGCCCGGTCACCTACGGCTGCCTGAAACCTGTAGTGGTGATGCCAGCCTCTCTGCTGAGTGGCATGGCACCTGACATGATAGAAGCCTTGCTGGCGCATGAACTGGCGCATATCAAGCGCTGGGATTATGCCGTCAACCTGCTGCAAAATCTGGTGCTGTCGCTACTGTTTTATCACCCTGCCGTATGGTGGGTATCCAAGCGCATCAATGCAGAAAGAGAGTTGATTGCCGACGATATGGCGGCGGGCATGCTGGGGCAGAGCAAGCCATTGGCGCGTGCCTTGCAAGTGCTGGATAAACTGCAAATCGCCGCTTTGCCGCCAACTGCGATGGCGGCGAATGGTGGTGATTTGCTCTCACGCATCAAGCGCCTGGTACGCCCGGATGCACAGCCATGGCACTGGAAAATGGCAGCTCCTGTGCTTGGCATCGCCGCGGCCTTGCTGCTGCTATTGCAGACCCAGGTGAATGCAGCGCCAGAGCTATCAGTAGCAGCGCCTGCAGAAAAATCTGCGCCAGTGACCCATGTCAATGCCTATGTCAAGACCAGCTCAGAACATGTACTGGTCATCGACGAACAAAGCGGCAAAGTCTTATTGGAAAAAAATGCAGATACCGTCGTCCCCATTGCTTCACTGAGCAAATTGATGACGGCCATGGTGACCCTGGATGCCAAGCTGGACATGCAGGAAAGTATAACCATCACCAAGGACGATATAGGTACATGGCAAAATACTCAGATCAAGTTGCCAGCAGGCATTAGCCTATCGCGGCAAAACCTGCTGGAGCTGGCCCTGATCCCTTCCAGCAATGCTGCAGCGCGTGCCCTGGCCAGAAGTTATCCTGGTGGCAAAGCCGCCTTTATCGCCGCTTTGCAAAAGAAAACTGCCAGCCTGGGTTTGCAAGCCACCTATCTGGACGAAGCATCAGGTATTTCACCAAATAATCGTTCCACCGCCAGGGACATCGCCCGCCTGGTCAAGGTCGCCGCCAGCTACCCTGAATTGAGCACGCTGACCAGTCGCAGCGAGGGCCAGTACAGCGTAGCCGGACAAACCCATGACTACCAAAGCACAAATAGCCTGACTGCTGACAAGGACTGGGACATCAGCCTGTCCAAAACTGGGTATTCAAAAATCGCCGGGCGCTGTATCACCATGCGTACCACGCTGGCAGGCAAGCCCATCATCATGGTCTTGCTGAATGCAAAAAACAGCGATATGCGCACCGACGATGTCATGCACATACGCACGGCACTGGAAGCTGCCACACCAGGCTAAACCACTCCTATTCCTTGCTTGACAGTCTTGCGCCATAACAGGCGCAAGGTCCTCCCACGCCTTTACACTGTAGATGAAAGAACACATCATGCTTTTTCAGCAGACCTCATTACGTCTGAATCACTTGCCACGCTTGTCTGGCATCGCTTTAAGTGTACTGGCTTTGTTCGCCAGCAAACCAGTATGGGCGCAAGAGCTGGCACCGCCAACATCCGCTCAAACACCATCACAAGTCGAAATTACGGGCAAGGCCCAGCCCAATCGCGACCGGCAAGATGATGTCGGAATGCGTGCCATATATGGTCGCGACGACATCGACAAATACGGTGACAGCAATCTTAGTGAAGTCTTGAAACGCCTGCCCGGCATCAGCGTTACCGAAAGCAAGGGCAAAGGGGCAGAGATACGCATGCGCGGCCTGGGCAATGGCTATACCCAGATCTTGCTGAACGGCCAGGCTACACCCGTCGGCTTCAGCATAGACAGTATTGCCCCTGAACTCATAGAAAGCATAGAAGTCATGCGTGTTGCCGGGGCCGATGTCAGCGCCCAAAGCATAGCCGGTACCATCAACATCATCCTCAAGAAAAAAAGCAGTCAGCAAGCGACAGAAATCAAATCCAATGCCAGCCTGCAAGCTGGTCGCCTGTCCGGCAATTTATCCTGGAGTGTCGGTGATCAATTGCCTGGCGCAGGGGCAGACATTAGCTATGTCCTGGCCGGTACATTGGAAAGCAATAATAATGAAGTCAATACCACCCAGTCCGAAACGCATGCCATCCGTGCAGATGCTTATGCAGCATGGCAACAAACTGACAGGGTACTCCAGCAAAGCCAGCAAAATCGCCGTGATGCTGCCAGCTTCTCACCCCGCCTGAACTGGAAAATCGATGGGCAAACCAGCCTCAACTGGCAAGCCAACCTCAACCTGAGCAGGGCAGAGCAAGCCAAGAATGAAAAAGAAAATACCCAACTTGGTAACTCCACAGAATACCCTGACAATCACAGCATTTGGGCCGCGCATATACTGACCTCACGCAATGACTTCAGTTGGGAACGTCGTCTGGCCGATAGTGCCAAACTGAGCATGAATTTTGGCTGGAACAGCATAGACCGGGCCACAAAATTCCAGTTCTGGGGCAAGGATAATGCTGGGGCCTTGAGTGTACATCGCTATGTTATCGGGGATGCTGATGAGCATGAATACCGCTTCAACGGCAAATACCTGGCACCGTATACAGAGTCGCATGTACTCAGCCTGGGTTGGGAAACCAGCCGCGCATTGCGCCATGAAAACCGCGATGAACAAGAAACTGCGCTCTCCTTGGGAACTACAGACTACAGCGCCCATGCCTACCAGGCCAGCTTGCAAAAACTGGTGGCCTATATCCAGGATGAGTGGAGCATTAGCAGCGCCTGGTCAGCCTACCTGGGTTTGCGCATGGAACGCATCAGTAGCAATAGCCGCGAGGCAGGTGTTTTTGATTTTCAAAATAATTCCACCATGTTGAGTCCCATACTGCAAAGTGTCTGGAAGCTTGATGCCAAAAGACAATGGCGTATGGCAATCAACCGCAGCTTCAAGCTGCCTACCGTTGCCAACCTGGTACCGCGCCTGTTCCGCGTCGATAATAACAACACCCCACTGAATGCGGATTTTCAGGGTAACCCAAATTTGCGCCCCGAGCGCGCTTGGGGTATGGAGCTTGCCTATGAACATTACCTGAGCGAAGCCAGCCTCATCAGTGCCAATGCCTATTGGCGGCGCATCGATGATGTCATGATCGAGCAAACCCTGCCAAACGGCAGTACCTGGGTAAGCAGTCTCATCAATGATGGCCGCGCCAGGATACTGGGGCTGGAAATCGAAGCCAAGCTCAACCTGCAACAACTGTATGCCAGCATGCCCGCCATAGAGATACATGGCAACCTTAACCGTAACTGGTCCAGGGTAGAGCAAGTCCCTGGCCCCGACAATCGCCTGGCACAACAAACCGGCTTATTGATCAGCGCCGGTGCTGACTACCAGATCCAGCCAGCCTGGCGCGCCGGGGCAGACTACAACTTCCAGGCCGCAGACAACCTGCGTGAATCTGCCTACATGACAGGACACACCAGCCCCAGACGTCACCTGGATATTTACCTGGCCTGGAAGCAAAACAAGCAAAGCCAGTTACGTTTTTCTGTGACCAATGTCTTGCAGCAAAACAAGATGGAAAGCGGCAGCTTTACCACTGCCAGCGAGCGCTGGACTGAAAACAGCCAGCAGCAAACCGCACGCACCTGGCGGCTGGTCTGGGAACTAAAGTTGTGAACGGCCCGCATTAACCGAAATTAAATAGCAAGTATTTTTGACACACTGATTCAGCAAATTTTAGGAAAATAAAATGACATCACCAGCCATACAATATCTTCGTATAGGCGTACTTGTTGGCAGCGCCATCCTGTGCCTGCCAGCCACCAGTGCAGAAGTGGGCACTGTTAAACGCGCTGTCGATGCAGCCATACTTCCAGCCATGAAAACCCATGACATCCCCGGCATGGCCGTCGGCATTTTTGTCGATGGCAAACAATATGTCTACAACTACGGCCTGGCATCCAGGGCAGAAAATAAAGCCGTCACAGATGCAACCCTGTTTGAGGTAGGTTCCATCAGTAAGACTTTCGCAGCGACCATGGCGACCCTGGCACAGGTCAGGGGCAAGCTGGCGCTGAGCGACAAAGTGGCCGATCACATAGACAGTTTGCAAGGCTCCGCCTTTGGCGAAACCACCGTGCTAAGCCTGGCAACCCACACTACAGGTGGCCTGCCCTTACAAGTCCCGGATGAAGTCAACAGCGATGAACAATTGATGACTTATTTCAAGAACTGGAAACCCGCTCACGATCAGGGCCACTATCGCACCTATAGCAACCTCAGCGCAGGCATGCTCGGCGTCATCGCCGCCAAGAGCTTGCAACAGCCATTTGCCACTGTGATGCAGGAACAAATCTTCCCCGCTTTTGGCATGCACAACAGCTACATGGTCGTGCCGGAGGCAAGGTGGGCAGACTATGCACAGGGCTATAAAAAAGACGACACCCCAGTCCGCCTGCGTGACGACGTACTGTCCATTGAAGCCTATAGCGTCAAAACCACAGCCAGCGATCTGCTGCAGTTTATCAAGGCCAATGTAGGCGAGAAGAAACTGAGCCCGGAGTTTGCGCAAGCTTTGAACGATACCCACACCGGCTATTTCAAAGCTGGCCGCATGACCCAAAGCCTGATGTGGGAGTCATACCCCTACCCCGCAAATATGTCAGCACTGCTGGAAGGCTCATCCGAGCGCATGGTCTTTGAAGCCACACCAGTACAAAAAATCAAGCCACTCATCGCATCTCAAACAAAGGTATTCATCCATAAAACCGGAGCCACCAGCGGCTTTGGCGCCTACATCGCTTTTATTCCACATAAGAAAATGGGCATAGTCATCCTTGCCAACAAGAGCTATCCAAATGCGGCGAGGATTAAAATTGCGCAGGAGATTTTGGGGAGGTTGGAGAAGTGAGTTATTTACAGGATTTGCGGAGCTAAGTGGTGACTCAGTAAATACAACCTTCAATATGCAGTTTGCAGATTGAAGGTATTCACGATCTAATAGGTTTATGGGGGGGGCGCTGCGTCTTGTGAGAGTTAATTTGGTCGCACTTATCCCATTGAAACATGGTTCTTAAAATTTATTGAATATGGAGCAATCGTGAATCAGTTTTTCTAATTCTGGTATCTTTCCTAAGAACCGAATCGCTCAGACTTTGTTTTAATATGAATCACACACCCTTTTCTCCAATGCTGTCGAAAACAGCTTTGAAATAACTCGGATAGTCTTCAAGGAATGCCGAAATTACATTCCGGTGTGATTGCAGCGCTGGCCCAAAGTAGACTCCCTCATATCCAAATTGCATTAAAATTTCTCGTAAGCCAAGGCAATAACACGGTCAGCGAATCCGCGTTCGACTGCGGAAATAGATATCCAATCTGGCAATCCATACTTCAATGATTTCTGAAAAAGAGTGAGGGCTGCAGTGTCATCATTGAACGAATTTGTACTGCCAAACAACAATTGTGCTACAGCAGAGAGTAACAATGAACAATCGAAACTAAGAGTATTCTCAAGAAATTTAATAACATCTGTATCTGTCAAGCGTCTACGTCTTTTACCCCACGGTTTGGTGCCATTTTTGGATTCGGCATATGCCACCAAGTCGCCGTAGCTCACCCCGATCAGCCACTGAAACGCCAACTCCTTTGGAAGTTCAGGCGGTTCAATTTGGCCGAAGAATTTGTCATCGATTTGCTCGCAGAGTAATGGCCACACGTTGTTTAACCAGTCTATATTCGTAGTTAACTCTAACAATTTATCTCTGCGTTCCTCAACCCATTTTTCTATAGCAATTGCTGCATCAACGCCAAGCAATGTTTTCGCATAAGTGGCTTGTTTTCCCGGCATAGGTACTACACTTTGCACGTGGTCTGCTACAAGTTCAAACAAGCCAACTAATGCTTCTTGTTCGTCGTGCGAAGCCAAATGATGTGCTAGCGTAGTCTTGGCCAGTTCACGGACTTGAGCCTTAAATAATTCAAATTCGTCTGTTCCTCGATTTGCCATCAAGTAACTTTCGACAGACATCAATAGTCGGCGTCGGAATTTAAGCTCTGAAAATATTTCTTTCGCTGAAAATCTGGATTGCCCAAATTTCCGCTCGACATTGGCGGCCCAATCAAGCCAAATTTCTTGGCCCGAAAGTAAGAGTTTCGGTACATCGACAAGCGACATCTGCAAATTTTCTAATCCATTGACGCTTTTAAACGGTGCCAGTAACGTTAGTAGTGAACTGGTGGTGTCTTCGGCTTGCTGAATATCCAGAAGATTTACTGCAGCATTGAACCTCCACGATTCGACTTTTCGTCTATCAAGCACACGAGGATCTGCAAATATAACGAGCCCTTCAGTGTGCATTCCTGATCTTCCCGCACGTCCGATGAGGTTCTGAAAATCACGTGTTCGGATTTGATCGGCTCCTTGGTTAACTCCTGAAACAATTAGATACCGAATAGGGAGATTTACGCCCTGAGCAAGCGTCGATGTACAAGCAATCAATCTGATTCGCTCATGCTGCATGGCATGTTCAACGGATAGTCTTATGCCGTGAGGGGTATTCCCATGATGAACAAATACTCCTAATTCCGCAGCAAGAGCGAGACTAGATTCTGCACCCAAATGCTTTCGTATCAAATTTACGAGACGAGCGATTTCATTCGGGTCCGAATTACTAGATGGCGGCTCAAGTTGATAACCTCGCTCATAAATTTCAACTGCTCGCTCGGCGATGCTAGATGCTGTGTCTTTGCGTCCACAGAAGATTGCAACGGCACCTTGCGGTGAAAGTCGAATACCTAGGTAAAGTGAAATATCTTTCCAAGCATCATCATCTTTTTCCGGGAAATAACGATCGTTCCTTTCTTTTCCTTTCCTGCTAAGCATTTGCTGTTCAATGGCTCTAGGTACAAAATAGTCGTACCTATCGTAATTACTTGATTCGAAGAAATGGAGTTGTCCAAGACGCTCCAGCCACGTCGCGAAGGCGATGGAGCGCGCAGTCGGCAAAAGTCCAACTCCATTAATTATTTTGGCTCCATCTCCAATAAGCCAATTCCCAACTTCTTTTGCATTGCGTATTACTGCTGAAACCAAGACAGTCTGTGCTGTTCCGGGCAAAAGATTTTTGATTTCAGTCAGCAATAATTCATAGGTGATACCGCGACTGCCCGAATCAAACTGATGCCCTTCATCATACACAACTATGCCAATATCTTTTAAAGCTTCAGGTACTTGTCGCAATACATATAGGAATTTTTCGGGAGTAAGCACCAAAACATAGCGGGATTTCGGCGCCTCTATGCCAATTAACTCAGAAATCTGATCCAAAAAATCAAGTTGAAGTGCGTCTGATAGCTCGTTAACTGTTATGTCATCTTCTTTGAATGATTGCCTCAACGAGTTACCTATTTCATGACACAGCGCTTTGAACGGGGCGACCACCACAGCTACCCTAGCGCGAGCTGACAAAAAACCACTTCGTAAAATGATTTCAATCGAACGGGTTTTGCCTGCACTTGTTGGCATTTGAATGACACCAGAAGTACCGGAAAATATGCCAGCATGTCCGAGTTGAATTTGAGAGGGCCACAACTCCTTTGGGAAGGTCGAGCGCATTATCTGAGGTGTACTGTCAATAGCGGACACTCATGTTCTAAGCTGCCTGTGAGTGCCGATTAAAATTTTCAGCAAATAAGGCTGGCGATATATTGCCAAGACGCGAGTGACGTCGCTGGCGGTTATAA